>CAZJFO010000005.1:30054-52068 GCA_964545465.1 uncultured Neisseria sp. | reverse complement strand
CGCATTACCAGATCCTAAATGAGGCAATTTAGAGAAAGGAATGCGATTGTCATGCAGTGCATATTTCCAATCAATTTGGGATAAAAATTTGTTTTTTGAATCAAATAATGGCTTCATTAATTTTAACAATAGAGTAATTAAATTAAATGGTATTATATAATTATACTGATCAAGCATTAGGAGACTGGAATAAATCGATTGGTGATATGAATCTGTTTTTAATTGAAAAGATTAAGTTAATTAGTTGATTTATAATATTATTTTTGAACTGGTCTCTGGATCATCATTAAATGAGGCTTAACAATAAAAAAGGAACTGAATTAGAGATTCATAATTATTGAAGTATTCTTGGTAGATATTTTATTAGAAAAATTTATCGCTATCAAAACACTAATTTTTATCTATATAAGCCATGAAGAATAAATATTTAAAAATGATTTGATTATTTTATTTAGGCATCATTTTAGTGGCGTATTAAATGCAGGAAAAATAAAATAGTGATGATCCTTGGTTTTATGTTTGAAATATCCACATGACTTTAAAAAGCGTCTCTAAATCTATATTATCATCACTTAAAATAATCTATGGGTGTTAGTCGTCATCTTTTGGCCTCCAATTCTTATTTTAGCTCAATCTATAATATAATTGATTTTAATCAATAGAATACTTTTATATTTGTATAAAGAAGGGGTCAAATTTTTTTAATGGAAAAACTTCATCGGAATTTGTGAGGATTAGGTTTAAAACTTATTATTCTATTATATCGAATATTTAATCAATAATTTCGTCAATTTCATTCTTTTTTAGGGATATATTTTATAGCTTAAGTAATTATTCAAATTGTATAAGATATTCTAGAATAATATTTATATCTTATTGATCAGCTTTTTTTAAAATCTAATAATTGGCATATATATATTTTTATAATTCACTAGAATTTAATTCTTGAGGCTCCCTTATTTAAATAAATTGAGCGATACTTTAATTAATCTAAATTATTGTTTAAATATCCTATTTACTCAAATGTATAAAGAATGGATTAGATTATTTTTTTAAATTTTTCTTCTATTCTTTGGAATTATTCATAATGAATATTTATGCAAGAACCAATATAAATGACTCTATTGAATGCTTATCCATATTTAATTATTATCTAATGCTAAATTTATTATTCTATTTCTATACATTGATATATGATAACAAATTTTTTGATTAAATATTTTATGGTGTATTTTCAATAAAAGTTTACAAATTCGATAAGGATGAGCAAAATGTAAAAGACTATTTTATTGGGGTTTATTTTAATTTTAGAAATGTCTGGATTTCATTTTTTAATATTTTAATCATTAAATTTTATTATATTATTTTTTAATTTAAATAAATCAAATTCATAACATTTCATTATATCAATACCATCATTTGTTAAATACTACCAAAAAATAGTGCTATAAGAGATAAAATTACCATAAATGCTATAAAAACAATCTCTTAAACATTTTTTATTAACCCCAATTTTGTATACAAGGATATTGGGAGTAGAAACTGTAATAAAATTCCAAAGAAATTACCAATAAAGCTCACATAATCAACCAAACTTGGTATTGAGTAAGCTGATACATATATAAATAGGGTTAAAAGAACTTTTAAGCTTAAACTAAGAAGACTTAATGAACCGTCGTTGATGTTTAAAAGTTTTCTATCTAATGTTTAAGTTACAGGAAATAATATCAATGGATATGTGAGTAGTATAGATACTCCATACATGCATCCTGCTAGAATTTTCAGTTCCATCTTTAATATTATTAATATAAAATAAAATATTTATATTAACATTCTTAATGTTATAAAATGAAATTTCTTCTTAAGAAGTTGGATCAGTTAAAATCACATTTATGAAAACATACAAAAAATAAAATATACCAATTATTATATGTCCGTTTAATTCTAATTTTTTATATTCCTAAATTTTTAAAAATATTACTAATTTACCAAGTTATTTATCATAGATTATTTAATAGGCAACATAAGAGTAATAGCCATAAATGCAAACACACTTACACCAAAAAATTTTAGTGTATAACTCAAATTATATGGATTGTCAAAATAAAATTATTTTTCTATTACACCATTTTATATAATTAGATAAAATAGCAGTGTTAAAAAAGCACCAAATGCCATAAAAAGACCAATTAAGCTAGATTTATTAAATATATGCATATTTGTAATCATCGTAAATGGTAATATTATAAAAAATGTAGAAAATATCTAATAGATATAATCCATCTCATAATTGAAATAAATAGATATTATTTTTGCATTTGTTCCTAAAAAAACAACATAAGATATGCAAAGGGATATCTATAAATATTTGAAATAAAATGAAATCAAAATTACTATTTTACATTTTCTACCGCTATAAAAAAATTCACAAAGGTCCCAAATGAGGGGGAAAATACTATTGCACACAAATCCCCGTAGAGAGGACTTTTTAATCCTACTTTATTTGCTATTGGAACATAAATTTCCATAGTTTCAAGGGCAATGCGTTTTCTTTTTTCAGGCTTCATTGCACTAAGGGTTAGCATATTGTGCAGCCTATCAGCTAGCTTTATTAATATAACTCTCACGTCTTTAGCCATTGCTAATACAACTTTTCTGAAGTATTCTGCATGGGCAATTTCTTCGGATTCAAAGTGTATTTTTTCGAGTTTTGTAACACTATCTACTAGTTCAGCAATATTTGAACCAAAAATTTGTTCTAAGTCAGATTTGGTAACGTAAGTATCTTCAACTACGTCATGAAGAATGGCACTTGCAATAGTTTGTTCATCAAGACCCCATTGGGTAATGATTGTTGCAACCTCTATTGGGTGAGTTATATACGGTTCACCGCTTTTACGCTTTTGGAGTATGTGGGCGTGACTAGCTACCTCACATGCTAGTTTAACTGTTTCTAATTGTTTTAGATTAAGGCGTGACTGTGCATTCTTAAAAAGAATTTGCTTTTTTTCTTCAACAAGCTCATTGTACACACCATAATCTAGCACCATAGCAATCTACTCGATATTGTTTAGGATATCTTCGTTTACTAAATTATCAGCTATTTCTCTTAGAGCAAGTACCGTGGGTTTGTCATTCTCGCCGTTAGCTAAAAGTGTTTGAGAGTGTGATTCGATTTGACGAGCACGAATCGCTGCTGCTAACGTCATATTAAATCTGTTGTTAATATTATTCATACAGTCTGATACTGTGAATCTTGCCATAACTAAATCCTTAATAAATAAACCGTGAAAATTATATGCTTGGTTTTAATGATTATTTGAACTAGAATTTATAAGCTGCTAAAACCGAATTGGCTTTCAATCTACTTACCATTATTATACTATATAACTCATCTAGTGCTGTTGCAAAATTATCATTAATTACGATATAATCAAACTCATTTGCATGAGAAATGTCTTTTTGAGCTTGGCTTAGACGTTTTTCTATTGTTTCATTACTATCGGTGTTACGGTTAATTAATCGCTTTTTCAACTCGTCTATACTAGGTGGTAGTATATAAATAAGTATAGCATTAGCAAAAATTTGTTTAACTTGAGAGGCCCCTTGGTTATCAATTTCAAGAATTATATCTTGTCCATTGGCCTGTGTTTTTTTCATACTGTCAATATGGGTTCCGTAGAAATTATCATAGACCTTTGCATATTCTAGAAATTTATTTTGCCTAAGCATTTTTTCGAATTCGTTAGAGCTTACAAAAAAATAGTGAACTCCATGAATGTCGCCTGGGCGCATTTCTCTAGTGGTGTGTGAGATAGATGCTTGTATTTTATTATCTTTTTTGCATAGAGCTTTTACTAAAGATGATTTTCCAGCTCCTGATGGGGCTGATATTACAAAGATATTACCTTGCTGCATAGACGCAATCTTTCATGTATAGAATTGTTAGATATTGTAAAATGGGTGTTTAAACATTATTTTAGCAGGTTTTTATGTTTGTTGATTCACATTGTCATTTAAATTTTCCAGAGCTCTTTGATAAAGTAGATGAATATCTTGATTTGATGCAACAAAACCAAGTAGAGTATGCTCTTTGTGTTGGTACCAATACAGACAATTTGGAGCGCATACTTCGTTTAGCAACTAAGTATGCCAATCTATTTGCATCAGTTGGGATTCATCCTGATGAGAGGTTAAGTGATTTTATACTAACTCACCAATATTTAGAAAAATACTTATCACATCCAAAAGTGATTGCTGTTGGAGAGACTGGTTTAGACTATTATAGAGTACAAGATGAAGACATGTCTTGGCAGCATGAAAGATTTATTCTTCATATTGAAGTTGCCAAAAAGGCTAAGCTACCTTTGATAATTCATACTCGGGAGTCTATTGTTGATACGCTAGATATAATGCGTGAACATGATGCGATGAGTCCTGGTGCGGTAATGCATTGTTTTACGGAGAATTTGGATAACGCCAAAAAATGTCTTGATTTAGGTTTTTATATTTCAATATCGGGGATAGTTACTTTTAAAAATGCTGGTATTGTGCAGGAAGTTGCTAAATATATTCCTCTAGATATGCTGTTAATCGAAACTGATGCACCTTTTTTAGCGCCCGTTCCTTTTCGGGGAAAAACTAATCATCCAGCACTAGTAAAGCATACCGCTCAGTATATAGCTGATTTGAAAGGGGTTAGTCTTGAAGTATTAGCAAATGCTACTAAGAATAATTTCTTTACACTATTTAAGAAAGCACAAAAGTACAATGAAAATAATAACAATTGATGGGCCAGCTTCATCAGGTAAAGGAACAGTTGCAAAACTTATTGCTAAAAATCTTGGGTTTCATTATTTGGAGTCAGGAGCAATATATCGCGTAGTTGCGCTAATTAGTATTCAAGCCTCATTAAATAACCGAGATATTAATAAAATTTTAGATTTGATTGATAAAATAGAGCTTACATTTGTTGATGGTAGAGTTTTTGTTGCAAAGATTGATGTAACAGATCAATTAAGATCTGAAGAGATTGGTATGATGGCGTCTATAATAGCAAAAAGTGATGTTATTCGTAAGCGTTTACTTAGTTTTCAAAGGGGGTTTGCAGTTGAACCGGGCCTAGTTACAGATGGACGCGACATGGGAAGCATAGTCTTTCCTAATGCTGATATAAAAATATTTTTAACCGCTCCCCCTCAGATTCGTGCGAATAGACGTTATGAGCAGTTAAAAGAGTATAATGAGAATGTAAGTTTAGATAGCATTTTGAAGGATATTATTGCAAGAGACAAACAAGATACAGAGCGATCTAGTGCACCGCTTACATATGATTCATCTTTCGTGCTACTTGATAACGCTAGCATGACGATTGATGAAACAGTTAATCATATTGTATCTTTACTTTAAATTTTTGGTTATATTAAAATTATTAGGATATTATACAAGATGGTTATCATGGGTGCATTATTAGGTCTATATGATAATTGATGAGCATTTGGCTAATAGTTATAAAAAGCTGTATTGAAAGCTGCAATTGAGATAAGCTTTGATGAGGAAATCTTTCCTAGTAATTGCGAATGGACGGTTGAACAAATGTTAGATAATGAATTTTTACCAAGTTAAATTTTTTTAGTCATATTCTTTTATTAGTATGTTATAATTTGGTCTATTTTGAAATTTTGGTGGTGGAATCTCAAATTCTATCAGTTATTAACATTTTTTAAGTCTAATATAAACAATATGGAAAATTTTGCAAGTTTATTTGAAAAGCAACTAACTTTAATCGAAATGCGAGAAGGTGAAGTTGTTAAAGCTGAAGTTGTTGCTATCGACAACAAGTATGTAACAGTTAATGCAGGTCTTAAGTCAGAGTCGCTAATTGCGGTATCTGAGTTTAGAGATGAACATGGTGTTCTTGAGGTTGCTGTTGGTGATATAACCTCTGTTGCTATTGAAGCGATTGAAGATGGTTATGGGGAAACTAGGTTGTCACGTGATAAAGCAAGAAGGCTTGCTGCGTGGACTGAGCTAGAAGAGGCTTTAGAAAAGCAAGAGGTATTATCAGGTCCGATTTACGGTCGCGTAAAAGGTGGTCTTGGTGTTATGTATAAAAACGTACGTTTGTTTTTACCTGGTTCGTTACTTGATGTGCGTACTGTGCGTGATTTCACACCGTTTGAAGGTAAAGATGTAGAGTTTAAGGTAATTAAAGTAGATCGTAGACGTAATAATATTGTTATTTCTCGTAAAGGTGTACTAGTTGAAAAAACTGGTGAAGGTAACAAAGCGTTATGTTATAGAATGCAAGAAGGTAGCATAGTAACAGGTGTTGTTAAAAACATTACGGATTACGGTGCCTTCGTTGACTTAGGTGGAATTGATGGGTTGTTATATATAACCGATTTATCATGGAAGCGTGTGAAGCATCCATCTGAAGTATTGACTATTGGTCAAGAAGTTGAAGCTAAAGTTTTACGTTTTGATCAAGAGAAACATCGCGTATCGCTTGGGCTTAAACAATTATCAAATGACCCTTGGGCTGGTGTTGCTGAACGTCATCCTGTTGGTACTCGGTTGTATGGTAAAGTATCTAATATTACTGATTATGGCGCATTTATTGAAATTGAAATTGAAGGTTTAGTTCATGTATCTGAAATGGATTGGACAAATAAAAACGTAAACCCTGCTAAAGTTGCTAAACTTGGGGACGAGGTTCAAGTACAAATTCTTGAAATTGATGGTGACAAACGTAGAATTAGTCTTGGGTTAAAACAATGTCAACAAAACCCTTGGGTTGAGTTCTCAGAAAAATTCCAAAAAGGTGATAATGTAAAAGGTACAATTCGTTCTATTACTGACTTTGGTTTGTTTGTTGGTTTAGATGGTGGAATCGATGGTTTAGTTCACGTATCAGATATTTCTTGGACATTAACAGGTGATGCTGCTATTCGCAACTACAAAAAAGGGCAAGAAGTTGAAGCGGTAATTATTTCTGTTGATGTAGAAAAAGAACGTATTGCCTTAGGTATCAAACAATTAGATAATGATCCGTATAGTTTATTCTTAACTAACAATGACAAAGGTTCTGTAGTTAAAGGTGTAATTAAATCTTTAACTAATGCCGAAGCTATTGTTGAATTAACTGAAGGTGTTGAGGCTATATTACCAGTTCGTGAAGCAAGTCATGATAAAATTGATGATCTAAATCAATTATTCAAAGTTGGTGATGAGATTGAAGTGTTAATTACTAATATTGATAAAAAATACCGTGTAATTAATGTATCAGTTAAAGCAAAAGATGCTCGTGAAGAAGCTGCAGCAATTAAAAAAATCAAATCAGCTGAGAAATCCTCTGGTACAACTAGTCTTGGAGCTTTACTTCAAGATAAGTTTAAAGAAGAATAAGGTATTTGATTATGAATCGTTCAGGAATTGTAAGCAAGTTATGCGAGCTATATCCAAAAGTTAATCATAAGGAGATAGATGGGCTAGTAAGAAGCTTATTTGGAACTATGGTTGATAATATAGCTTCTGGCGAACGTATTGAGATTCGTGGCTTCGGTTGTTTTTCTCTAAAAGAGCGTTCAGCCGGAGTTGTTAGAAATCCACGTGATGGGATCTCTATCGAATCTGATGGTAGGCATGTCGTCTATTTCAGAGCTGGTAAAGAGCTTAAAGAGCGCGTTGATGCTTCAGTAAAGTAAGTAATAAAGCCCCTCATTTTAAAAATGAGGGGCTTTATTACTAGAGTTATTAATATATTTTAACTATTCAGGTGGTAGCTACAATCAATATTTACCGCCTTTTTAATTATTATGCTAAAATTACTCCTATCAAAAATATTTAAAATTAGTAAACAAACATGCCATTCAATATTACCGAATTATTCTCTGAGAATACACGCTTAAAAGCTCAATTAAAGCGCGAATGTGAAATCAATCATAGTATTCGTTTAGAGAATAATCAGCAGAAGAAATCTATTACATCTTTGGAACTAAGAGAGTAACACAAATCACATGATAGGCTATCTGAGCTGCATGGTTTATGTAATGTACATTTACTTAGGGAGTTAAAGTCAGTTACAGAGCGTGATAAATTAGGCTTTGCAACTTAATTAAGGGACTTATTGCTAAAAATTAAAAATGTTTATGGAGTTTTTATGCACAATCGTGTAGTATCAGTTGTGGGTCTTGGTTATGTTGGGTTACCAGTTGCAGTTGCATTTGGTTTACAAAAACAATGTATTGGGTTTGACACTAATAGCAAACGAATTGAAGAACTAAAAAATGGCTTCGATAGAACTGGCGAAGTTACCAGCGAAATGCTTAAGAAGTCAAATGTATTGTATTTTGATAGTTTAGGTGATTTACGTCTAGCAGATTTTCATATAGTAGCAGTACCAACTCCAGTTGATAATGCTAAGCGTCCTGATTTAAGCCCTCTTGAGAGCGTATCGGTGACTATAGGTAAAGTGCTAAAAAAAGGTGATATTGTTGTTTATGAATCAACAGTATATCCTGGAGTTACTGAAGAATTCTGCGTGCCAATACTTGAAAAAATTTCTGGTTTAAAATGTGGCGAAGATTTTAAAGTTGGATACTCTCCAGAGCGAATTAATCCAGGGGATAAAAAAAGAACATTTACAACAATTACTAAAATAGTATCAGGAAGTGACAAAGAAACTCTTGATATAGTGGCTGATGTATATAGTAGTGTAGTAACAGTAGGAGTACATAAAGCTACAAGTATTAAAGTTGCTGAAGCTGCCAAAGTAATTGAAAATACCCAAAGAGATTTAAATATAGCATTAATGAATGAACTTGCTCTTATTTTTGATCGTATGGGTATTGATACTATCGAAGTGCTAGAAGCTGCGGGAACGAAATGGAATTTTTTACCATTTCGCCCAGGTTTGGTAGGAGGGCATTGCATTGGGGTTGATCCTTACTACCTTACTTATAAGGCTGAATTAATGGGGTATATTCCACAAGTAATTCAAGCGGGAAGACGAATTAACGATAATATGGGGCGTTTTGTAGCTCGTAAGGGTGTTAAATTGCTAATTCAGTCTGGGAGCTCTATGCAAAATATAACTGCAACCGTAGTTGGGTTGACTTTTAAAGAAGATTGTCCTGATTTACGAAATTCAAAAATAATTGATATCGTTAATGAATTAAAAGACTATAATGTAGACGTTAGCGTTCATGATGCAATGGCTGATAATCTTGAAGCTCAGAAAGAGTACGGCGTTACTTTAACTCAGTGGGAAAGTTTACCTAAAGTTGATTTATTAGTTCTTGCGGTTGCCCATAAAGCTTACACAAAAATGGGGCTTGATGAGTTATTGAAAAATGTGAAATCTGGCGGGGTGATTCTTGATGTAAAATCAATCTTGCCAAAAGATGAGGTTATAGCACGTGGTTTTATTTTGTGGCGGTTATAATTGCTTAAGGAGTTTATATGCTAAATACACAAATATATAATGATCTTAAAGAGCATTATAAACAAATTAGTAAGCTTAGATTAGTTGATTTGTTTAATAATGATAGCAATAGAGCATCAAAATATACACTTGAAACTAATGGTCTAATGTTTGATTTTTCTAAAAATAATATTAACGAAAAGACCCTGGAGCTTTTAATCAAACTCGCTTCTGAATCTGATTTGACTCGGCAAATAGAAGCTATGTTTAGTGGTAGTAAGATTAATAGTACCGAAAATAGAGCAGTACTACATACTGCTCTTAGATCAAAAGATAAAACTATATTAGTTGATGATGTAAATGTCATAGAAGATATACAAAATGTATTGTTGCGGATGCAAGACTTTAGTATAAAAGTACATAATGGTATCCATGCTGGTTTTAGCGGTAAAAAAATTACTGATATTGTTAATATAGGTATTGGTGGCTCGGATCTAGGGCCAGCACTTGTTTGCCAAGCACTAAAACCATACCGTAAAAATAATCTTAATATTCATTTTATTTCAAGTGTTGATGGCTATCAAATACTAGATACATTATCAACTCTTAATCCCGAAACCACTTTGTTTGTAATTGCGTCCAAAACATTTACTACTCAAGAAACAATGACAAATGCTATGACTTCTAGAAAATGGTTTTTGGATAGTACAGCAAATAATCTAGAGGCAATACAATATCATTTTGTGGCTTCATCAACCAATATTGAGGCGGTAAGTACTTTTGGTATTAGTCCTGATAATATGTTCCCATTTTGGGATTTCGTTGGTGGACGTTATAGTTTATGGTCGTCAATTGGTTTGTCTATAATACTATATATTGGCTATGATAATTTCAATGAACTACTTAATGGTGCCAGAGATATGGATGAACATTTTGTAGAAAATACTGACTTGAGGCAGAATATGCCTACTATGCTTGCACTAATTAGCCTTTGGTATATTAATTTTTATGATTATACTACTCAAGTTATTTCACCATATAATACTCGTCTTACAAGGTTTCCAGCTTATGTACAACAGCTTGAGATGGAGAGTAATGGTAAATCTGTAGATAAAAATGGTAATTTATTAAGATATAAAACGTGTCCTGTTATTTGGGGGGATAGTGGAATTAATGGTCAACATGCATACTACCAGCTTCTGCACCAAGGTACCAGTATTTATCCAATGGATATAATTATTGCATTATCTGATAAGTTTAGTGATAAAACGCATAATCAGATTTTACAATCTAATGCTATTGCTCAGGCACAAGCTTTTATGATTGGTAAGACTTTGCAACAGGCGAAGTCTGAATTACTTGCAAGTGGTGAATCTCTTGAAAGTTCAGAATTCTTGGCAAAACATAAAGAATTTCAAGGTAATCGCCCTACAAATATGATACTCCTACCTGAAATATCACCGTATTATCTTGGAGGTTTAATTGCTTTATATGAACATAAAACATTTGTTCAAGGTATAATATGGAATATTGACTCATTTGACCAATGGGGAGTAGAGCTTGGGAAACAGTTGGCAAAAAGTATATTAAACGATATAGTATTAGAAAAAGTATCATCTAATGATAGTTCCACGGCTAATATCATAAAAGAATGTATTTTAGCTAATAAAAATTAATATAAAAGGTATAAAATGTTAAATGTAAAACAAAAACAGTATTTAAAGGGTGTTGCTCATGATTTGGAACCATTTGTAAGAATTGGGGACAAAGGTTTAACGCCTTCCGTAATTAAAGAAATAGAAGTCAATCTTACAGCTCACGAATTAATTAAAATTAGAGTTTTTGGTGATGAAAGAGATGCACGTACAAGTATGATAAATGAAATTTGTCAAAAAACCTCTTCCGAATTAGTGCAGCATATCGGAAAGTTGTTAGTAATTTATCGCCAAAGTGAACAAAAGAAAATCACCATACCAAATAAATAATTAATTGTTTAGATTCAACTGGAGACTAAGCTATGCAAAAATATAATGTTGCAATACTCGGTTGTGGTGCCATATTTGGTCGCCACTTATCTGCCATTCAAAATAATTCTGAGTATTATAACTTAATTGGGATATATGATCCCAAAACAGAGCTTCAAGATAAATATAGTAAAGAGTTAAGTCTGTGTTCATATGAATCAGAAGATGCAGTTTATAAAGATCCTAGTATAAATTGTGTGGTGATTTTAACTCCCAATAATCTTCATTATTCTCAAGCAATAAAAGCTCTAACTAATAAAAAACATGTAATATTAGAAAAACCAGCTACTTTTTTAGGGAGTGAGTTAAAAGAACTTGAACAAATAGCGAAACAAAATGGTGTTAATATTTTTGGAGTGTTGCAAGTTCGGCTAAATCCTGCAGTTATTATTACTAAACGTGCTATATTGGATGGGCTTTTGGGAAATATCCGTGGGGTGTCTTTAGTGCAGCGGTGGCAACGACCGATAAACTATTTCACAGGCTGGAGAGGTAGTATGGCAACAGGTGGTGGTATACTTCGCGAATTTGGTGTACACTATTTAGATACATTACAGTTTCTTCTAGGTGTTCCAAAAGTTACAAGTGCTAGATTCTTTAATACTAAATTTATGGCAACTGATGTTAATGATACAGTCTATTCCTTATTTGACTTCGGTATCTATGGTGGTTCTATGGAAATTTCGATTGCTGCAGAACCCAAAAATCTAGAATGTACTTTATCAATTATGAGTGATAATGGTTTTGTCAAACTTGGTGGTAAATCACTTGATGAAGTAGTTGTAAGCGACTTTATTGATAGTGAAAATGCTACTAAATTTAATAAAATTAAACAAGATGTTTTCAAGTGTGAAGTTGCAACTCTAGCAACAGTTGGTGCGTCACCATATCACCCAGAGCTCTATCGTCAGATCGTATTAGAACCTTCAAGATTTGCGTTAGGTGAAATGTATAATGTTATTGATTTAGTTGAGCGTATTTATGCGCTACGAAAATAATACTAGCCATTTTGTTAAATGGTGCGGCGTGTTATTTCTAGTGACTTTTTTTGTTATTTCATGGTTAATATTATATAAAGTACATCGGCCAGAAAAACCAGTGTTTTCAACAGTAAGATACTCTAATTTATTATCGGATTCAATAAGTAAAGATACTGATAATAGTAGGGTATTATTTACATCTGAATTAATCCCAGAATTATTACCTGTGGCTCACGCTTCAAGTCTTGAGGTTTTACCAGATGGTAAATTAATTACTTTTTGGTTTGCAGGTAGTCGTGAAGGTGCAGCTGACGTAAAAATATGGCAAGCAGTATATGATGGAGATAAATGGAGTGGTGTTACTGAAGTAATATCACCCCAACAAATTACATATGATACGAAACGTTTTACTAAAAAAGTCGGAAATCCAGTCGTTTATCTTAGTACTAATGGTAACCTTCATTTATTTGTAGTTTCAGTTGGGCTTGGTGGCTGGTCTGGAAGTTCCTTAAATCATTTTATTTCTTATGATAATGGTATAACTTGGGGTAAGGGGCAGAAACTCTTTTTAAGCCCAATTTTTAATATTAGCACCTTAGATCGCACCAGTGCGGTTACTTTACGTGATGGCGGGTTTTATTTGCCTGTTTATCATGAGCTGATACTTAAATATCCAGAAATACTCAGATTTGATAAAGATGGTAATTTTATAAATCAAATGCGCTTAAATTCGTATACTGGATTGTTGCAGCCAACTGTTCTTCCTATCTCGGAACTGGAGGCATATGTTTATTTACGTAATTTTCGTAAAAATGATGATAAATTATATTATGAAGTTACTAAAGATGGTGGAGTTACTTGGTCAGCACCCAAAGCCACCAACCTTACAAATCAAAACTCATCAATAGTTGTTGCACAAGTAGATAAAAGTAAATATCTAATGGTACATAATCCCACTAAACGAGATAAGTTGTTTTTAGCTATTTCAAATGATGGAGTGAAATGGACTGAGATATATTTACTTGAAGATACACATGGTAGTGAGTTTTCATATCCGAGTATTCAAGCTCATGGTGATATAGTTGATATCGTATATACATGGAAGCGTAAAAATATTAAGCATGTTAGGTTTAATAAGGCATGGCTTAATCAGAAATCTGGTGAGTTATATGATGAGCAATAACTTAATTACAACAGTTGCTAGTGGGTTATTAATTAGTATTTTAATAAATATATTTTTATCTATTATTTTTGAATTAAAAAATAATAATAGTGATATTTCTATTAAACAGGCTAAGATGAGTTTTTTATGTTGTATTATTACATTTGTTGCATTTGTGTTAGCCGTATTCTTTCCAGTAATTACCGGTTTAACATTAATAGAGCTTTTACGTGGGGCTATTGGAGACTTAAGCGTAACAACTTTATTAGTATTGTTATTAGTTCTAAGAAATAATTTATTTAATCATCAAATAAGTATTGGTGAATTTGAACCACCAGTAATGCGTTATAATATAGTCCCAAATCGTGCGTTTGCTTTTATATTAGTTGTGTTAGGGTGCATTTTATATAGTTCATATCTTGGGTTTATTCGCTTTGATATTTATGATATGGGATATTTTCCAAGTCCATTATTTATGTTAGTCTTAGGAATAGTTGAATTATTTTTATGGGTTAGTGCAAGGGATTATGCATTACTTTGGTTAGTAGCACTTTTAGGTTTCTATTTTAAATGCGAAACTTCACATAATCTCTGGGATTATCTTTTTGATCCAATTCTTTGGCTAATTTGTCTAGTTAGATTATTTAGGTTTTAGGCTGTTAGGGCATTGATCCCAGACTGCTGGAATTAGGAAGTGAAGGCTTCTTTGATGGCTTAGAGTTGAAAGCTTCGATGACGAAGTAAAATGTTGCCCCAAACAACAGCTTGCTGCTGTTTGGGGCAAGAGTTTGGGAACTATACCCCAAATAATTAAACTAAGGTATCAGGGTCTACGTAAGTATACCCTAAATCACGAGCTACGGCTTCATAAGTTACTTTACCTTCACAGATATTTAAGCCATTTTTTAGATGTTTATTAGCTTTGATTGCGTTTTTCCAGCCTTTATTAGCCAATGCTATCACAAATGGTAATGTTGCATTAGTAAGTGCTAATGTAGAAGTAGTTGCAGCAGCTCCAGGCATATTAGCAACACAGTAATGTACAACTCCATCAACTACAAATGTTGGCTGTTGATGAGTTGTTGCCTTTGATGTCTCAAAGCAACCACCTTGATCAATCGCCACATCAACAAGCACACTGCCTTTTTTCATGGTTTTTAACATTGCTTTAGTAACCAATTTAGGTGCAGCAGCACCAGCTATTAGTACCGCACCAATTACAAAATCAGCTTCAGCAACAGCAGTCTCAAGATTCATATGATTACTATATAAAGTCTTGATACGACCATTATAAGTACTATCAATTTCTTTTAGAACATTTAAGTTACGATCCAAAATAGTAACGTCAGCTCCAAGCCCTACTGCCATACGAGCAGCATTAATCCCAACAACACCACCACCAATAACTACAACGTTAGCTGGTTTTACCCCAGGTACTCCACCAAGTAGAATTCCAGGTCCGCCTTTATGCTTTAGTAATGCGTGAGCTCCTGATTGAATTGATAACCGTCCAGCAACCTCCGACATCGGAGCCAGTAGTGGAAGCCCTCCATTATCATCGGTAACTGTTTCATAAGCAATTGCTACACATCCTGATTTAAGAAGCGCTTCGGTTTGTTCTCTATCTGGTGCTAGATGTAAATAAGTAAACAATAATTGTCCAGGGCGTAACATTTCACATTCATTAGGTTGTGGTTCCTTAACCTTAATTATCATATCACTTTTAGCATAAATTTCTTTAGCATTATCAATTATAGTAGCTCCAACATTTAGATAGTCTAAATCATTAAACCCAACGCCAGCACCAGCATCTTTTTCAACTAAGACCTGATGATTATTTAGAATTAGCTCATTAACTCCAGATGGAGTCATACCTACACGATATTCATGGTTTTTGATTTCTTTAGGTATACCAATTAACATGTTTTATCCTTATAATAATTTAAATATTTTGCAGAAATTTTTTAAACTCTATCCCAGCCTCTGGATGTTTTAATCCAAATCCGACTGTTGCTTTTAAAAAACCTAATTTAGAACCACAGTCATAGCGAGTTCCTGTTATTAATTGCCCATATATATCTTCATATTGCAATAAATCAGATATAGCATCAGTTAATTGTATTTCATCACCAACTCCTTTTTGGGTATTATTTAGTATAGTGAAAATTCGTGGAGTTAAAATATAACGACCAATTACGGCTAGATTTGATGGGGCTAGTTCGGGTTGTGGCTTTTCAACTATTTTTTTAACTTTAGGAGGGTTATCGTTAGAAGTTTCCACTATACCATATGATGAAACATCAGATAATTGCACTTCATTTAACCCTAATACTGATGAATTAGTTTGTTCGTATACTTCCATCATCTGTTTTAGAGCACCACTTGGAGAGTCAATTAACTCATCAGCTAAAACTACTGCAAATGGCTCGTTACCAACTACAGATTTTGCACATAATACAGCATGCCCAAGACCAAGAGCAACTGATTGTCTTATATAAAGACAGTTTACATATTCAGGTAATATATTTCTTGTGATTTTGAGCATTTCTGTTTTATGTTTTAGTTCTAATTCAGATTCTAATTCGTATGCTTTATCAAAATGATCTTCTATGGAACGTTTATTACGCCCAGTAATAAAAATTAAATCAGTAATTCCTGCTTTTACAGCTTCTTCAACTGCATATTGAATTAATGGCTTATCAACAATTGATAACATCTCTTTTGGAGAGGCTTTGGTTGCAGGTAAAAATCTAGTTCCTAATCCAGCAACAGGAAATACTGCTTTAGTAATTTGTTTAGCACTCATTATTTAGACTCTGAAAAAAAATAATATTCTAACTGTTGCCGTAAATACTTTCTTGAAGCTTCATCTGCAAGATTAAGCCGGTTTTCATTAATAAGCATTGTTTGATGCTTAAGCCAGTTTTGCCATGCCTCTTTAGAGACATTATCAAATAAACGCTTACCAAGCTCTCCAGGAAGAGGTTGAAAGTCAAGAGCTTCTGCTTCTATCCCTAATTTAACACATTGTATTATACGTGCCATTGTTTAAATCCTTTGAAAAATAACGGTTGAATTAACTCCACCAAACCCAAATGAATTAGATAATACAACCTTTACTATTTTTTCACGAGCGAAATTTGGCGTATAATCTAAATCACATTCTTCGTCTTGGTTAAATATATTTATAGTTGGTGGAATTACATTATCTTTTATGGCCATTATCGAAAATACTGCTTCAATTGCACTAGCAGCACCGAGTAAGTGTCCGGTCATTGATTTAGTTGAACTAATCGATAGCTTATGCGCATAATCACCAAAACAAGCTTTCATAGCATTGGTTTCATTTAAATCACCAACTGGTGTTGAGGTACCATGGGCATTTACATAGTCTACATCTTGTGAGTTTATCTCTGCACTTTTTAGAGCTTGTTGCATACTTCGCAGTGGTCCATCTATAGTTGGTGCGGTCATGTGATGAGCATCAGCAGTTGCAGCGTATCCAATGAGCTCTGCATAAATTTTGGCTCCACGTTTTTTGGCATGTTCGTATTCTTCTAACACCAATACGGCAGAACCTTCGCCCATCACAAAACCATCACGGTCACGATCCCACGGTCTTGATGCTGTTTTTGGATCATCATTTCTAGTAGAGAGGGCACGGCACGCATTAAATCCAGCAACACCAACACCGCAAATAGGTGATTCAGCACCACCTGCTAATATTACATCACAGTCCCCATGCTGTATATAGCGCATTGCATCACCAATACAGTGGTTGCTACTAGCGCAAGCACTAACTACACCATAGTTGACACCTTGATAACCATATAATATGGATAAATTACCAGCTGCCATATTACCAATTGCTCCAGTAATGAAGAATGGTGATATTTTACGTGGGCCACGCTCTTTAAGAATTACTGAGTTCTCTTGAATCGAAGGCAAGCCGCCAATTCCAGAACCAATAATAACACCAACACGTGTCTTATCAAGATTTTTATATTCTTCAAGTCCTGCATCACGTACTGCTTGAATTCCAGCTACCATACCATAACGAATAAATAAATCCATGCGTCTAGAGTCTTTATCATCTATAAAGCCATTGGTAGAGAAATCTTTTACTTCACCAGCAAAGTGTGTACCAAAAGTACTTGCATCAAAATGTGTGATTTTATCAATACCACTAATGCCGTCCTTAATATTATTCCATGATGTTTGCAAATCATTGCCAACTGGTGATACTATCCCAATGCCAGTTACCACTACACGTTTTTTATTACTCATTTGTCTTCGCTCCTTTATTATAAGGTTTTATTTATTTTGTCCTGCTAGATACAGCCAAGTATCAATTACAGTATCAGGGTTAAGGGAAATTGTTTCAATTCCTTCATCTATAAGCCATTTGGCAAAATCTGGGTGATCTGATGGCCCTTGACCACAAATTCCTATATATTTTTTATGTTTCAAACAAGCCTTAATTGATAAATGTAACATTGATTTTACTGCGTCATTACGCTCGTCAAATGAAGCAGCTATTGCACCATTTGAGTCTCTGTCAATACCTAAGGTTAATTGCGTCATATCATTTGATCCAATTGAAAATCCATCAAAATATTTCAAAAACTCTTCAGCTAAAATTGCATTAGATGGAATCTCACACATCATATATATTGACAGTCCATTTTTGCCGCGTTCAAGTCCATTTTCGGCAAGTAAACTAATAACCGCATCGGCTTCTTTGATAGTTCTAACAAAAGGAATCATGATAGACACATTATCTAAACCCATTTGATGAATAACTTTATTAATAGCCATACACTCAAGTTCAAAACACTCCCTAAAGCTAGGTGAGATATAGCGTGACGCACCCCTAAAACCCATCATTGGGTTTTCTTCGGTCGGTTCATATAGTTTACCAGCAATCAAATTAGAGTATTCATTTGATTTAAAGTCAGATAAGCGAACAATAACTTTTTTAGGGTAGAAAGCAGCTGCTATAGTTGCTATACCTTCAGCTAATTTGTCTACGTAAAACCCAATAGGGCTATCATAGCCTGATATTTTATCGCTAATAATTTCTTTTAACTGCTGTGGAATTGTGTCATATTCAAGTAATGCTTTAGGATGAATACCAATTTGACGATTAATTATAAACTCTAGACGTGCAAGACCAACGCCATAGTTTGGAATATTAGAAAAATTAAATGCTAATTCTGGATTAGCAACATTCATCATGATTTTAACTGGCAAATCAGGCATAGTACCCGTGTCTAATTCAATTACTTCTACATTTAATTTACCATTATAAACATGTCCAGTATCACCTTCACAGCAAGATACAGTAACAAACATACCATCCTTTAAAACAGCGGTTGCAGTTTCACAGCCTACTATCGCGGGGATTCCTAATTCACGGGCAATGATGGCAGCGTGGCAAGTTCGTCCACCACGGTTGGTAATAATTGCAGCTGCACGTTTCATTACGGGCTCCCAATCTGGGTCGGTCATATCAGTTACTAGTACATCACCAGGTTCAACTCTATTCATATCATGGTGATCTTTTACGAGTTTTACAACACCAGTTGCAGCTTTTTGCCCAACAGCTCTACCTGTGATTAAAGTTGTTGCACTATTTTCTAAAATACGATAACAAATTTGTTTGTTTATATTAGATTGTTGTGACTTGACTGTTTCAGGTCGTGCTTGTAAAATATAGATCTTACCATCGATACCATCTAGCCCCCATTCAATATCCATTGGTCTTTGATAGTGCTTTTCAATAATAACTGCAAATTTGGCTAACTCGGTAATTTGTTTATCGTTTATCGAAAATTTTTTACTTGCATTATCATTGACATTGACAGTCCTAACTGATTTACCGGTATCTGGAGTGCCACTAAACTCCATTTTAATTGTTTTACTTCCCATATTCTTACGAATGATAGCCATTTTATCTTTAGCTAATGAAGGTTTGTATACATAAAACTCATCAGGGTTTACCATTCCTTGTACTACACACTCACCTAAGCCATAGCTTGAAGTGATAAATACGACATCTTCAAACCCTGATTCGGTGTCAATAGAAAACATCACTCCAGAACTGCCGATATCCGAACGCACCATTTTTTGGATGCCAGCAGATAGGTAAACTTGTGAATGATCAAACTCTTTGTGCACGCGGTATGAAATCGCACGGTCATTATATAGAGAAGCAAATACTTTTTTTATTGCAAGCATTACTTGTTCAATTCCGTGAATGTTTAAAAGAGTGTCTTGTTGCCCAGCAAATGATGCATCAGGCAAGTCTTCAGCAGTGGCTGATGAACGGACTGCAACACTAATATCATTACCATAAATCTCAAGCATTTTGTTATAGGATATCTCGATGTCTTTACTTAAATCTTCAGGTAATGGAGTTTCTAAAATCCAAGATTGTATTTGTCTCCCCGTTTTTGCAAGTGCAATCACATCATCTACATCCAGTTTTTTTAGGATATTATCAATTTTATCTTTTAAACCGTTTTGTTGTAGAAATCTTTTATAAGCATTTGCAGTAGTTGCAAAACCACCTGGTACAGTAATACCTTTAGACTGCAATTGTGAAATCATCTCACCCAGTGAAGCATTTTTGCCACCAACAACGCTTACATCAGCCATGCGTAAATTTTCAAACCAGATAATATTTTGCATATCTTGTATCCTTTAGCTTTTATATCTTAATAGCAGTATATATTTTAGCATATTTGATGATTAGTTGTTTATTTAGCAATATTTAAGCGTTTTATAATTTCATAGTATTTATCAGCTGTTCTTTGAATTACATCATGAGGTAAATCAGGCAACGGTGGCTGTTTATTCCATTTCAGAGTAAGTTCTAAATAATCACGTAGATATTGCTTATCAAAACTAGGTGGGTTATTCCCAACAACATATTCATTAACATCCCAGAAGCGTGAAGAGTCTGGTGTTAGAATTTCATCCATGATAATTAGTCTACCATCAGCATCCAAGCCAAATTCAAATTTGGTATCGGCAATTATAATATTATGCTTTAGTGCTAATTCACTAGCTTTTTTATATAAGCTAATAGCAGTATCATTTAGTTTTTTAGTTAATTCAATACCAATTAAATCTTGGCATTGTTTTATTGAAATATTTTCATCATGATCACCAACTGCAGCCTTAGTTGAGGGGGTAAATATTGGTTCTTCCAATTTCTCTGCGTTTTTGAGACCTGTAGCAATTTTTATCCCACATATTTCGCCAGTTTTTAGATAGTCTTTGTACCCAGTACCCGCCAAATATCCTCTTATAATCACTTCAACTGGTACAGGTTTTAATTTTTGTACAATTACTGCTCGATCTTTTGCATATTCTAGTTCAGACCCTGACAAATAATTAGACAGTGAAACCTGAGTTAAATGATTAGGGCAAATATCTTTTAGACATTCAAACCAAAATAATGATATCTGGGTAAGGTACTTACCTTTGTTAGGAATTAACTGCTTTAGGATAACATCAAAAGTTGAGATTCTATCACTTGCTACCATTAGCATGGTTTTACTATCAATATCATATAAATCTCGCACTTTGCCAGAGTATATTTTAGTCAATGATTTTATATCAGTCATGATTTTATCCCTAATTCAAGTTTGATTTCATTAATTTGTTGTAATAATAATTCTATATCATCGCCTAGTATTGTAAGGTGACCCATTTTGCGCCCAATATTAGCAATTTGTTTATCATATAAGTGTAGTTTTAGATTGTCATATTTTGATAATATCAGTTCAAAATCTGGAGGGGTAGTTTGATTTATCCAGATATCGCCTAGTAAGTTTAGCATTATTGCCTTGCTATGGGCTAGGGTACTTCCAAGTTTTAGATTACAAACTGCTCGTACTTGTTGTTCAAACTGTGAGGTTATATTAGCATCAATGGTATGATGTCCTGAATTATGAGGTCGCGGTGCCATTTCATTAGCTATAATTTGATTGTCTTTAGTAATAAAGAACTCTATCGCCAAAACGCCAATATAGTTAAGGTTGTTTATTACTGCAGTAGCATATGCTGTTATTTGCTCCTGAAGGTGTTTGTCTATGCTTGCTGGAGCTATTGTAATATCTAAAATTCCATTTTTATGAATGTTTTGTGATACTGGATAGGCTACTACTTCATTTTTACTTCTAGCTAAAATTACTGATACTTCAAGCTTGATATCTACTAGTTTTTCTAAAATACATGCTCTGGGTGTGAGCTTTAGAAACCCAGCATATAATTCATCAATGTTATTTACACGAATCTGTCCTTTACCGTCGTAGCCAAGAGTATTGGTTTTTAGAATTGATGGGAATATATCAAGATCTATATTATCAATATCAGTTTGATTTTCTATAGACAGATATTTAGTAGTTGAAATAT
>CAZJFO010000005.1:21580-30044 GCA_964545465.1 uncultured Neisseria sp. | reverse complement strand
TTGAGCAATTAAAATCGCTGATGCATTTGGATATACTGGGACTTTGTTTTCTAAAAAGTTTAGACTGTTTGCTGGAATATTTTCAAATTCAGTAGTAGTTACATCTGATATGTAGGCTAATTCATCTAAACCATTTTTATCATCATAATTGGTTTTTATATGATAATTAGCTAAAGAAGCTGCAGGGCAATTAATATCTGGCTCTAATACTGCAACTTGATAACCCATTTGACGAGCAGCTATTACAAACATTCGCCCTAGTTGACCTCCGCCCAAGATTCCAAGGCATTTAGGTGGTAAAATCATATTTGATATCATCTATTCTATCTCCGGTAGATTCATTTGAATTACCGTGCGAGTTTGATTATCACGAAAGGCGTGTAGTTTAATTGCTAAGGTTTCATCAAATCTTGCAAGTATAGCTATGGCCATAAGTGCAGCATTAGCTGCTCCAGCTTCTCCAATCGCCATAGTAGCTACGGGAATGCCTTTTGGCATTTGTACAATTGATAATAACGAATCTTGACCATTTAAGTGTTGTGAAGCAATAGGAACTCCAATTACGGGGACAATAGTTTTACTAGCTACCATCCCCGGTAAATGTGCAGCACCACCAGCACCAGCAATAATAACCTTTAGTCCATGAGATTCTGCAGCTTCAGCATACTCAAACATAAAATTTGGTGTACGATGTGCTGAAACCACTAAGGCTTCATAATTGATGTTAAAATCTTTTAGTATTTTAGCGGCATTTTTCATGGTGTCCCAATCCGAATTACTGCCCATTATTAGACCAACTTTTATCATATCAAATCCTTTTCTTTTAATAAATCTTTTAGGGTATAGATCCCAAAATCTTGACAAAACAGCATCTTGTTTATGTTTGGGATGACAGGTCAAAGAACAAAACAGCATCTTGTTTATGTTTGGGATGACAGGTCAAAGAACAAAACAGCATCTTGTACGTTCATTCTAGCGAGTTATTATCTCCGTCATCCCAGCGAAGGCTGGGATCTATGCTCTTGTAATCATTTCAAATAATTGTGTAATTTATATATTATTTCTAATGCTTCTCGTGCGGTTAAATTGTCAGGGTTAATTATTTTTAACTGTTCCAAAACACTAGCTTCATCTTCAGTTAGCTGTGGTGCTATATTAGAAGCTATAACTTCATCCTTTTCAATTGGAATACTAAATAAATCTAATTGATGTGAATGGTTTTGCTCCAACTGAGCTAAATTTTTCTGAGCAACATTAATTACGTTTTTAGGTACTCCAGCTAAACGAGCTACCTGTATTCCATAGCTTTTGGCGGCAGGTCCATCATGTACATTATGAAGAAATACTATGGTGTCTTTGTTCTCAACAGCACTTAAATGGACGTTACGTATTATACTATAATTTTTACTTAGTTCAGTTAATTCAAAATAATGGGTTGCAAACATAGTATATGCTTGAGTTCTTTCAATTAATTGTCTTGCTATAGCATTAGCTAGAGCTAAACCATCAAAGGTTGATGTTCCACGTCCAACTTCATCCATCAAAACTAACGATCTACTCGTAGCATTATTTAAAATATTGGCTGTTTCTGACATTTCAACCATGAATGTAGAACGCCCACGCGATAAGTCGTCAGATGCTCCAATACGAGTGAAAATTCTATCGAGTGGTCCAATAAGAGCACTTGTTGCTGGAATGAAAGAGCCAATATGTGCCATTAATACAATAATTGCAGTTTGCCGCATATAGGTAGATTTACCTCCCATATTAGGCCCTGTAATTAATAAAAACTTGTTGCTATTATTAAGTTCAATATCATTTGCAATAAACTGTTCAACTTGTGATGCAACAACTGGATGGCGACCATTTTTGATTTTTATTTGATTTTCAAGTGTCATAGTGGGACGCTTAAAGTCTAATTCATTAGCAATTCTTGCAAAGTTATCTAAAACATCAAGTGCAGCTAGAGCTTCCGCTAATTGTTGTAATAAAGCTATAAAACTGCTTAGATAAATTAATATCTCACTATAAAGCTGTTTTTCTAAAACCAGTGCTTTATCCTCAGCGGATAAAACCTTCTCTTCAAACTCTTTTAGTTCAACAGTAGTATAGCGTTCAGCATTTTTTAGGGTTTGAGTTCTAATGTAGTTATCAGGAACGTTATTACCATTTATTTTTGAGATTTCAATATAATAACCATGCACACGATTATACTCAATTTTTAAAGTATTGATTCCAGAGTTTTTGCGTTCTTGTTCTTCTAAATTAAGTAGGTATTGATGTCCATTGGCACGAATATTATGAAGATAATCGAGTTCTTCGTTATAACCATCGTTAATAACGCCACCATCACGAATTAGGTTATTTGGTTGGGGTTTAATAGCCGAAGTTAATTTTGTTAGCACATCATCAGGAAAATTTTTAATAGTATTATAAATATTATTAAGTGTCGTATTGTTAGAATTTGGAAATTTCAGTTCTGGTAGTACTCTTAGTGCCTCTCGAAGCCCAGACAAATCGCGTGGGCGTGCTGAACCTAGTGCTACTCTTGAGGTTATACGTTCTATATCATTGATATTTTTTAAAATATTATACACATTGTTATTGTTAGTATTTAGCTCTGTAACGCTATCTAAACGTCCATTTATAGCTTCATGATTTCGCAGTGGGTTATTAAGCCATTTATAAAGTAGGCGACTACCCATTGAAGTTGCGCACTTATCAAGTATTGATAATAGTGTAGGGGAGCGTTCACCATTGATAGTGTAGTTGATTTCTAGGTTACGTCTTGAAATGGAATCAAGACTAAGATAGTCAGAGTTATTCTCTGCAATTATATTATTAATATGGGGTAATTCACCACAGGTCATTTGCTTAGCATAATTTAGAAGAACACCTGAAGCTACAATTCCTAGTTTGAAATTACTAACTCCAAAGCCATCTAGATCTTTAACTTCAAAATGGGTGCATAGGTTTTTATATTGGGTGGCATAATCAAAATGCCAATCAGGTATGCATTGTATTGATGATTTATCATATAAGTGTCTTATATTTTGAATGATTGATTCGGGAACTATTAATTCACTTGGGTTAATTCGTTCAAGAACATTGAAAATATCATTGTTAGTAATCTGTTCTATATAAAACTTACCAGCAGATAGTGATAAGGTTGCAATTCCATAGTTATTTTTAGATAAGTAAATACAAGATAGCAGGTTCTCAGTTTTTTCATCAAGAAGTAGAGCGTCAGTAATAGTACCTGGGGTTAGAATTCTAGTTACTTTACGTTCAACTGGCCCCTTGCCAGTTACCTCACCAACTTGGTCTACAATAACGATAGATTGACCAATATTTACTAGTTTTAGTAAATATTGCTCTACAGCATGAAATGGTACACCTGCCATTTTGATAGGACTACCAGCTGAGTTACCTCGCGTAGTTAAGGTAATACCTAATAATTTTGATGCAATCTCAGCATCTTCAAAGAATAATTCATAAAAATCGCCCATGCGATAAAATACTAGCACATCAGGATGATTAGCCTTTATGCCCAGATATTGTTGCATCATTGGGGTATGCTCTGTTTTAGGTACACCAACTCTTGGTAGATTTGTCATAGGTGCTTTTGAATTACCTTTAATAGTTCAGGGTGAATTTTAGAATTACCTGCTACTATGCTACCTGTTTGCCAGAATTCGGAAGTATTGCTAAAATCACTCATCATACCACCTGCTTCTTTGATTAATATATATCCAGCTGCTACATCCCATGGCTGTAGATTAAATTCCCAAAATCCATCAAGATATCCAGCTGCTACATATGCTAAATCAAGTGCGGCAGAGCCACTTCTACGGTGACCTGAAGTATTTAGCAACATTTCTTTAAATATAGCAAGGTATTTATCAAGAATACTCATATCATAGCTTGGAAATCCAGTGCCAATGAGAGCGTCTTCTAGGTAATTAACTTTACTTACCCTAAGTCTTTTATCATTAACGTAAGCACCTTTACCTATTTCAGCATGATATAGATCATTGCGGTTAGGATCAAAAACTATTCCATGAGTAATTCTATCACCTTGTCTAAATGCTATAGATATTGAATACTCTGGGTGACCATGGATAAAATTGGTAGTGCCATCTATAGGATCAATAATCCAGGTAAAATCAGAATTATTATTCATGCTTCCGATTTCTTCAGATAAGATGTTATGATCTGGGTAGGCTTTTTTTATGGTGTCAATAATTATTTGTTCGGATTTTTTGTCTAACTCAGTAACATAGTTATTTACCCCAGGTTTTTTCTCTACGCGTAAATTGGAAGTGGTGTGACTACCTTGTTGAATGATATTTGCTGCTTGGTAGGCTGCCTTAGTGGCAATATTAATTATTCCTGACATTTAAGTTCCTATGCTTGTTTATATTTTTAAGCGTCATTTCAAACAAAAACTAGATGCTATTTCAAAAATAATTTGGAATCCATGCCCATAAAACATTAGTGTAAGAGCATGGAGCAAGCCTTGTGCTTTGATGACGAACCTTTAAGTACATATTTTACCTCTTTTAGATCGGTTTATGTTAGAATCATTTATTAATATAATAGAAGGTAAAGATATAAAATGGCAAAATTTGATATAGCTAAGTTGAATGTAGAAGCACAACAATATTTTCATAAAGGTTATGACATGTTTTTTATGCATGGTTGGTTTAGTGCTTATTTATCAGCACCTAGTGATAGTGAAGAAGATGATGTAATACCAATTTACCTAGTACTTGATGAAGATAAAATGCCTGATGAAAAGGTATTTACCAAATTTTTAGATAGCTTAATGGATTTATTTGGTGAAATTGCTGATAATCTTTATGACAAAAATAAAGCATTAAAACCTCTGATAAATTTAAATGTAATTTCAAATTCTGATAATCTGACACTACAAGAAAAGTGTAATTTATTTGTGTGGCTTTATGGCTACTTAAGTGGATTTGTTGTGATAGGTTCAGATATTACTGAATACTGTAAGGATGAAAGGCTCTTGGATGAGGTGTTTTTTCCGGCTCTGACTACTGTTTGTAGTGCTTTATTGTTATTAGAAAAAGAAGTGGACCCAAAAGGTATATTTGCATCAAGCACTTTGGAAGATTATAATGACTTATGTTTAGACCTTGACGAAATGTGGGAAAGTGATCAATGTGGTAAAACTTTTCTTCAAACACTAGAGGGTAAAAAATATACTTTACCATTTAGTACACTGTGCGATGCTCTAACTGCTATATTTTTTGTGGTTAGAACTGCTGATGAAGCAAGACTTACTCAACAGGGAGTAAATCCATTATTAAAAAATCTATCCATACACTAAGTTATTTTTTAGTGGATTTATGGGTGAAGTTTTCTAAAAACTTATCAGTTACAGTTTGAGATTTATTAGTAAACTCACCCATCCATTTACGAGTTGCTTCAAATTCATCTATAAATTCATCCCGCTTAGATAATTTGAGTTTAGCAATCCAATTGCTAAAGTATTTACTATATTCTTCAATTTTATCAAGTCTAGTTTTATCAGCAGAAATAATATCTGCATATAAAGATGCATCTTGATCAAAAATTCGCCCCATTAGAGCCAATTTTGTTTGATAAATTGGACTGGATATGCTAAATAAGTTGTCTGGGAGTTGATTGTTAGCCTTAAGAAATGAACCTAAAACAAAAGTGGAAAAATGTTCAATTCCTTGAATAAAGTCCATGGCAGTGTCATGACTTCTAGCATCCATATTAGTTACCAGAAACCCCATGTTACGGATACTGTTAATTACCCACTGAGAATCGCCACGGCCACCACAGTTAATCACTATCTGTTTATCAGGGTTTTCTATATTTGGGCCAAACATGGGGTGTAGTCCCACTACAGCTCCATTATGTGCCTTTAGCATAGCCTCAATAGGCTCGGTCTTAATGCTGGTAAAGTCAGCTAAGATAGTGGTTTTTTTTAAATAGCGACTAGCTTGATTAATAATATTAAGAGTAATATTTATTGGTACACAGATAATAACAAGGTCAGAGTTTTTTAGGTGTGTATTTGCATCGCCCCAGTCATCTTTCTCTAACTGTCGGACATTAAACCCTTGTTGTTGCCAAAGTTTGGTAAAAAGCATACCCATTTGACCGCGACCGCCGATGATAGTTATGAGTTTTTGCATGGGATTTAATATACAAAAATGTTAGTAGCGAATCAGGCTAGCGCCCCAAGTATATCCAGCTCCAACCCCCTCTAGCATAATTAAATTTCCACGTTTAATTTTACCAGATTTAACTGCTTCGTCAAATGCAAGTGGCACAGATGCCGCTGAAGTATTGCCGTGCCTATCAACTGAGACAATAACTTTATCCATAGGTATTCCTAGGTGGTCGGCGGTTGATTCAATAATTCTAAGATTTGCCTGATGTGGTATTAGCCAATCAACCTGACTACAAGTATATTTAGCTTTATTAAGAACGCTTGTTGCAACTGCTGCAAGATTTTTAACTGCCATTTTAAAAACTGCCTTACCATCCATTTGAATATATGGCGTACCTTTGATAGCTCCATTATAAATATTGCTATTTACATTTAGTTGCTGCTCTCCAGATCCGTCAGCGTGAATTTCACTGGCAATAATCCCTTCTTCATTACTAGCTTCTATGATAATAGCTCCAGCTCCATCACCAAATAATACACAAGTATTTCTATCAGTAAAATCAGTAATTCTTGAAACCGTATCAACTCCAATAAGGAGTATTGATTTGCCTAAGCCACTTCTAATATAAGCATCGGCAGTGTGTATGCCGTATAAAAATCCAGTACATGCAGCCTGTAAGTCAAATGCAGGTATATTTGATAAACCCAAGCGATTTTGTAAAATACATCCTGTAGATGGGAATATCATATCTGGGGTTGAAGTTGCAACTAATATCAAGTCAATTTTAGATTTATCATAATTGCTACTTGTAATAGCATTAATTGCAGCATTATAAGCCATATCACTTGTTTTTTCACCATCAGCTACTATTCTACGCTCTTTAATTCCGCAACGAGATACAATCCATTCGTTAGTTGTATCAACCATTATTTCAAGTTCTTGATTATTTAATATTTTTTGTGGTAGGTAGCTACCAGTTGCAATTATTTTTGAATACGGCATTATTATAGACCTTATTTAAAACCCAGTACTACAGCATGTTTAATTCTTTAAATTCAGCTAGACTGTGGACTTCTTTTTCATGAAGCAATTCTTGGTTTTGATTTAAAAATTCTTTTAATAAACTTATTACACCAGCATTTACTTCATGGTATGCTTGTTCTAGTGCGTAATAAAAAGCTACTTCGTCAGCGCCACCGTGGCTTTTTATAACTAAGCCATTTAGGCCAAGTAATACTGCTCCATTATGTTTACGTGGGTCAAGGCGTGATTTTACTTTTTTTAGTACTGGATATGCAGCAAGTGCCATTAATTTGGACATTATTGAAGAGGTGAATGCTTCTTTAAGTAGATAGGCAATCATTTTTGCAACACCTTCCATGGTTTTAAGTGCGACATTACCTGTAAAGCCATCGCATACAACTACGTCAACCGTGCCTTTGTTGATGTCGTCACCCTCAACGTTACCATAAAAATTAAGACTGCTTTTTTTGAATAGCTCTGCAGCTTTTTTGATACCATCGTGTCCTTTGATATCTTCAGTGCCGATATTTAGTAAACCAACACTAGGGTTGTGTTTTCGGGTAACTGCACGCATAAGTTGGGAGCCCATGATGCCAAATTGAAGCAAGTGTTCAGGGGTCGATTCTACGTTAGCACCCAAATCAAGAACGCAAATATCGCCCCTGATGGTTGGAATTAACTTGGCAATTGCTGGTCTATCTATACCTTTTATGGTTCGAAGAACATAACGGCTAATCGCCATAAGTGCTCCTGTATTACCTGAGGATATAATGGCATGAGCTTTATCATCTTTTAGCTGATTAATAGCTACCCGCATTGATGAGTCTTTTTTATTACGCATTGCATTTTGGGGTGACTCATCCATTACCACGACTTCAGATGAATGGATTATTTCAATTCTATCACTAAATAAAGACAGGTTGCCCCCGATATGCTTGTATATAGTATCGCGATCACCAACTAAAATTAGCTTGACTTCTAAGTTGTCTTTAAGGAATTTGATACACGCAGGAACAGTTACGTTAACTCCGTGGTCCCCACTCATCATATCTACTGATAATACAATAGCCATATCATAATCCCTTAAAGATTACTATTATTCGTCTTTTGTTTTAATGATTTTTTTACCACGGTAAACACCATTTGGGCTAATATGGTGACGTAAATGTGTTTCACCGGTAGTAGGCTCAAGAGCGATACTAGGGGTGGTTAAAAAGTCATGGGCACGACGCATGCCACGTTTTGAAGGGGATTTTTTATTTTGTTGA
>CAZJFO010000005.1:4461-21497 GCA_964545465.1 uncultured Neisseria sp. | reverse complement strand
CATTGTTAATAACCTTAAAATTAATGCTTCTTTAATACTTCAAAAGAATTATTGCGTACTTCTGGGGCTGGGACGTAGTTACACGTCTTATGCTTAGGAGCTACGGGTAGAAGCATGATTACTTCATCTTCAATAAAATCAAGCACATTAAATTCAGGGTCAGCTAATATACCATCAGTATATTCTGCATTGTCTCCAAATAGTGCTTCATCTAATTGCGACTCATTTTTAAAAATCGGAACTATATTATTATGACTGATATCTATCTCAATAGGATCAAGGCATATCTGACATAAGGTGAATATTTTACCATAAATTGAAATATTAAGTATAGGTTTGTCTAATACATTACCAGATATTTTTATTTCTAGTTGACCTTTTAGGCTCTCATACAACTCTGAAGCACGTTTTAGAGTTGTAGCTTCAACGCTTTTCTCAAGTGTCATACGACGAGTTGCAAAATCATAATTGTCTATATACATAATAATAACGTCCTACTACAATATATCATTAAGCTTTTTTATAATCAAAAATCACTTCACCGCCAGGTAGTGTCACATCTGCTATTATATGAACTCCTGATATTATTTTTTTAACGGGTAACATAGTAACTGGAGCTAGGGCATGCTCAAATAACTGTAAGGCAGCAGGTCCCGTCCAGGCACCATGAACTTTTACATCACTAACAAAACAGCGTACTAGTTGGCATACTTCAGACTCACGTCCATTAACATGAGGGAGGATTTTTAGTAGATAAATAGGTGTGTTTGACATTGATTGTTCTGTTGCTAGTTTGTCAAGTTCGGTATATTTAAATCCCATAGTTCCAATTGCAACTGATACGCTATTGTATTTTAAGGTTCCAAGCAATGTGTCAGAGTCTATCTCAAGAGTTGGGCGCGCGAATTTTTTTGGGTATCCCCAAATTTCACGCCCAGCAGCAATAGGTGCGAGGTCGTCTAAATACATAGCATGAGAATAACTGCCTTTTACGCCGTTATATTCAACTTCAATCATTTGTCCAGCTTCACTAAAACTTCCGAAACCTGAAGCATCAGGCATTTTCATGAACTCAAACTTTACTACATTACTAACTACTTTAAGAGGTTCTGGAACCACACTTTTAAGTATTTCGATATCTGTTTCATACGAAATAATAAAGTATTCGCGGTTACGCATCCTGTATTCTATTTTAAGTCCACTCGGTGAAGTTATTGGCATTGCAAATGCTTGTTGTTGGATTTCTTCTATATTCATATTTAATATCCTAAAAATTAGCTTGACTAAGGAGTAATTGACTGAGGAATAATTCTATCATAATTGTTTAAGTAAGTTAATTTTAATTGAATGATTAATTAATTTTTAACCTTGATGGTGAGTTTTATAGTATAATTCTCGTGTTTTCTTTTTAAAAGGTGTAATAATTTAATGAGTAATGTAGTTTATGCAACCGACGATTCGTTCGAGAGCGATGCACTTAAATCGGATGTTCCTGTGCTAGTGGATTTTTGGGCTGAATGGTGTGGTCCGTGCCGTATGTTATCGCCAATTCTTGATGATATTTCAACGGAATATGAAGGTAAGATAAAAGTTGTTAAAGTTAATGTTGATGATAGCAGTGTAACTGCAGCGCAATATGGAGTTAGAGGAATACCAACTTTATTATTGTTCAAAAATGGAGAGGTGGTTGGTACTAAGGTAGGCAACCTTCCAAAAAGTCAGCTTACTACTTTTATTGACAGCAATATATAGCATAAGTTACAATATCCCCACTCGTGTAGTCTAGAGCGGGTGGATAAATTAATGGTATGATTCATACCTATCTCCTAGTCTAATTAAAAAATCAATGTTTTGTGTTCTATGTCTAGTAATGTGCTAGGTGATTAATAACAAATTTTAGTGATGGTCTTATTATATGCATTTAATCGAAATTAAAGATCTGCATGTTGCAGAATTGTTGGAAATGGCTTCAAGTCTTAATATTGAAGGTGCAAGCCGACTTCGTAAACATGATATTATATTTTCAATTCTACGTAAACGTGCTGAAGCTGGTGAAAATATTTATGGCAATGGAGTACTTGAAGTACTTCCAGATGGTTTTGGGTTTTTACGCTCCCCAGATACCTCATATCTTGCTAGCCATGATGACATATATATAAGCCCAAGTCAAATTAGGCGGTTTAATTTACAAACTGGTGATACAGTTGACGGTGAAATCAGGATGCCTAAAGAAGGGGAGAAATATTTTGCTCTTGTTAGAGTTGATAAAATAAACAATAATGAACCTGAAACCAATAAACATAAAATATTATTTGAAAACTTAACCCCTTTATTTCCAGAACAGCAACTACATTTAGAGCGTGATATCAAAGGCGAAGAAGCATTAACTGGTCGCATTATTGATTTAGTAGCACCAATAGGTAAAGGTCAACGTGCCTTAATAGTAGCACCTCCAAAATCAGGTAAAACAGTTATGCTACAACAAATTGCCCATTCTATTACTGCAAATCACCCTGATGCTGAATTAATTGTATTACTTATTGATGAACGTCCTGAGGAAGTAACAGAAATGCAGCGTTCTGTTAAAGGTGAAGTAGTAGCTTCAACTTTTGATGAACCTGCAAATAGACATGTCCAAGTAGCTGAAATGGTTATGGAAAAAGCCAAACGTTTGGTTGAGCATAAGCGTGATGTTATAATCTTACTTGATTCAATTACTCGTCTAGCTCGTGCGTATAATACTATATCGCCAGCTTCAGGCAAGGTTTTATCAGGTGGAGTTGATGCTAATGCACTACACCGCCCAAAACGCTTTTTTGGTGCTGCTAGAAATATTGAAGAGGGTGGTTCATTAACTATTATTGCAACAGCATTAATCGAAACTGGCTCCCGAATGGATGATGTTATCTTTGAAGAGTTCAAAAGTACTGGTAACATGGAATTACATTTGGATCGTGAGATTTCACAACGCCGTATCTATCCAGCTATTGATATTCTTAGGTCTGGGACAAGGCGTGAAGAGCTTTTATTATCCAAAGATCAATTACAAAAAATATGGATTTTGAGAAAAATAATGGCAACTATGCAGTCAGTTGAAGCTATCGAATTTATTTCAGATAAGTTAAAAGAAACTAAAAATAATAATGAATTTTTTGATGCGATGCGTCGCTAATATCTAAACGTAGAGCGTATAAATAAACCATTTATTGCCGTACTTTTAAACCTTCTGATTATCACAAAATTCATCAATCATTCGGCTTGCTATACTAAGGTGAGTCGATGGACGTCCTGGGATTTCGCTTGCCTTATAAAAATTAGCAGCTTCAATTTCTGTAGTGTCTAACTTTATTTCTCCAGACTTGTATTTTGCAGTATAACCAACCATTAGTGAATTACTTGGATATGGCCAGCTTTGAGAACCCCAGTAGTTTATGCTATCAATTTCAATGCCTATCTCTTCTAAAGTTTCTCTTTTAACAGCCTCTTCTAATGATTCACCAATTTCTACAAATCCAGCTATTAAACCATAAGATCCAGCGGGGAAGTTTACTCCACGTGCCATTAATATTTTATCATCATTATGAATGCGTACTATAATTGATGGTGCAATATGGGGATAGTTTTCACTGTTACAGCTCTTACAATAGACAAATTTATTAATTGGTCGTAAAATAGTTTTAGCTCCACAGCGTCCACAGAATTTATGTGTAAGATAGTATTCATTTAATTGCTGATAATAGATAATTTGTCTAGTTAAATCAAGATTAAAATGGTTTAGAGCTTGACGTAAGCCAATAAAGTAAAAATCACCCAAATTATTATTGGTATTATCATTAATAGTTGCAATAAAGTGAGTGTTTGAGACATGAATCGGAATAAGAAGATTACTTATATCAGATATTGTATCTGGCAAGGTAATAATATTATTAATATTTTTTACAAGCACTTGGTGCTTGTATACTATAATATTTATCATTAGTTGCGAAGTAACTCATTAATAGATACTTTAGAGCGTGTTTTTTCATCTACTTTTTTTACAATGATTGCAGCATATAATGAATGACTGCCATCTTTACTCGGTATACTACCAGGTACCACCACTGAGTATGCAGGGATACGGCCATAGCTGATTTTTTTAGTTTCTCTATCATAGATTGCGGTAGATTGACTTATATAGACACCCATACTAATTACAGATCCCTTTTCAACTATAACGCCTTCCACAATTTCACTTCGTGCACCAATGAAACAGTTGTCTTCAATAATTGTAGGATTAGCTTGAAGTGGTTCTAATACGCCACCAATACCAACGCCACCTGATAAATGTACATCATTACCAATCTGAGCACAGGAACCAACAGTACTCCATGTGTCAACCATAGTGTTATTACCAACATACGCACCAATATTTACAAAACTTGGCATTAAAATTGTATTTTTCCCAATATGAGCCCCTTTTCTGACAATAGCGTGTGGTACTACACGGATTGATTCTTGTATAAACATTTCATTAGAATAGCCATCAAATTTTAGATCTATCTTATCATGAAATTTGGTCCATCCGGCATCAATGGTTTTATTTTGATTTAGGCGAAATGAAATTAAAATAGCTTTTTTAATCCAGTCGTGAGTAACCCATGACCCACCAATGTTTTCTGCAACCCTTATACCTCCACAGTCAAGAGTATCAATAACTAACTGCACTGCTTTTTTAAGATCTACGTCAACAGCTCGTATGTTAGCTATGTTAGCATATGCTTTTTCTATTTGTTCCCTAACTGCATCCATTTTGTTTCCTCAAAGTATTTCGTATAAGTGTATTTTAGCATAAAGCAGATAACTAAAATCTATTTGTTTATGATATAATAACTTATAAAAGCTTAATATATAAAGATATTATTTATATTATTCTAGGGTTATATGGCTGATAAATAGCAAATTTTTAAGGAATAACACCGATGTATAATCTATACACTACAAGTCAAAATGAGTTAAAAACAAAAATTAGTAATAACTACCGTACTGAAGAAAAAAAATGTGTTGAGAATTTATTAAACAGTCTAAATATCTCTGATGAGGTACTAGCTAAATCTGCTAATCTAGCTCGTGACTTGGTAACTAAAGTTCGTAATTCTAGGGTTAAAGGGCGTGGGGTTGACGCACTAATGCAAGAGTTTAAGCTTTCCAATACTGAGGGCATAGCTCTAATGTGCTTGGCTGAGAGTCTTCTGCGTATACCAGATAGCCAAACTCGAGACAAATTAATTCGTGATAAAATTGCCAAGGGTGATTGGAAGAGTCATGTTAATACAGAAAACTCCTTCGTTAATGCTGCTAGTTGGGGGTTGCTAATAACTGGTAAATTAGCTAGTTCTTCTGATAATAATAATTTGAGTAATATCTTGTTACGCGTAATTGCTAAAGGTGGAGAACCACTTATAAGAGCTTCTGTAGCAGCAGGAGTTAGGCTTATGGGGAGTCAGTTTGTGATGGGCGAGACAATAGATGAAGCACTCAAGGCCTCAGTTAAGAAAGAGGATATGGGTTATCAATTTTCTTATGATATGCTAGGAGAGGCTGCGGTTAACGAAGCTGATGCAAAGCGTTATATGAAAAGCTATAAAAATTCGATAATCCAAGTTGGAATAGCAAATAATAAAAGAGGTGTTCATAAAGGTCCTGGAATTTCAGTTAAATTATCAGCGATTCATCCACGTTATCAACGCTCTCAGCATACCCGAGTGATAGAGGAATTATATCCACGGTTAAGGGAGTTGTATTTACTTGCCAAAGAGTATCAAATTGCGTTATTTATTGATGCTGAGGAGACTGAGAGGCTGGAGATTTCTCTAGAGTTATTAGAAATGCTAGTGAAAGATGAGGGTTTGTTAGGTTTTGAGGGGATTGGGTTTGTAATTCAGGCTTATCAAAAACGTGCCCCATACGTAATTGACTATGTTGCTGATATGGCAAAAGAGTTTGGTGCTAAGATAATGGTACGCCTAGTAAAAGGTGCTTATTGGGATAGTGAAATTAAAAAAGCTCAAATAGATGGGCTGGATGATTATCCAGTATTTACGCGTAAGTTCTATACTGATTTGTCATATTTGGTATGTGCGAGTAAGTTATTTAGCTATCAAGATACTATATATCCGTTATTTGCTACTCATAATGCGCATACACTAGCTACAGTTTATTATATGGGAGAGGGGAAGAGGTATGAGTTCCAGTGCTTATATGGTATGGGTGAAACATTATATGATAATGTTGTTGGAAATAATAATATAAACGTAACTTGCCGTGTTTATGCACCAGTTGGTACTCATGAAACACTTTTGGCATATTTGGTTCGTAGGCTGCTTGAAAATGGAGCAAACTCATCTTTTGTACATCAAATAGTTGATAAGGAAATATCAATTGAGACATTGATACAAAGCCCAATTATTCAATCTAAACTTGCAAATGGTGAATCAAATCCACATTTTAAAAAACCAGCATTTATATATCCTAATGGGCGAATTAATTCTAAAGGAATTGACTTAAGTGATGAAATAACTCTATATAATCTTCAAAATGAATTAAATAGGTTTGTATCTAATGATTATTTAGCATATCCATTAGTAGCAACACTGTCAGATTTGAATAGTCGCAATGAAGTTGGAGTGTATAGTCCTTCTAATCTCAAAGATAAAGTTGGGGCGGTAATAAAAGCAGAGGTTGAGGATATCGAACTTGCAGTTAATAATGCAGTAGCTGCATTTCCTAAATGGTCATCAACTTCCCCAGTTATGCGTGGTGAATTATTACTAAAAATGGCTGATAAATTAGAAGATAATTATTTTGAATTACTAAATCTACTGGTGCGAGAAGCTGGAAAGACTTTACTTAATGCCATTAGTGAAGTTAGAGAGGCTGTAGATTTTTGTCGCTATTATGGTAATCAAGTTATTTGTGAGTTTGATAATAAGATTCATCATCCGATTGGTACATTTGTATGTATTAGTCCATGGAATTTTCCTTTAGCAATTTTTTTGGGTGAAGTAAGTAGTTGTTTAGCTTCAGGTAACTGTGTTATTGCAAAACCATCATATCAAACAAGTTTGATAGCGTTTTTTGCTATTAGGCTTTTTCATGAAATAGGTATTCCAACAGATGTACTACAATTTATGCCTGGTTCAGGTAGCACGGTTGGTAATGAATTAACTAAGAATAATAATATCAAAGGGGTTATCTTCACAGGTTCAACTGATGTAGCGAAGACTATTAATCAAAATTTATCAAAGAAAAATTATGATTCAGTATTAATCGCTGAAACTGGCGGACAAAATGCGATGATAGTCGACTCTAGTGCATTACCTGAGCAAGTTGTAAGCGATGTAATTACTTCAGGTTTTGATAGTGCCGGTCAAAGATGTTCCGCTTTAAGGGTTTTGTATCTTCAATCTGATATAGCTGATAAAGTTATTGAAATGCTAAAAGGTGCAATGAATGAGTTGAAGGTTGGTAATCCTACTAATTTAGCCTCTGATGTAGGTCCTGTAATTGACAAAAATGCACAAGCTACCTTGTTAAAACATATTGATAAAATGAAACATACAGCAAGAATGTTTTATCAAGCACCAATTGGTAGTGAGTGTGAAGATGGTATTTATGTGGCTCCAACTCTTTTGGAAATAGGTAGTATTAGTGAACTTAAGCATGAGGTTTTTGGTCCAGTTATTCATGTGATTAGATTTAGTGGCGATGAACTAGATAAGGTAATTAATGAGATTAATTCTTCAGGATATGGCCTAACTCAGGGTTTACATAGTCGTATAGAAGCTACTGCATCTAAGGTCTATGAAAATATTAAAGCTGGTAATATATATATTAATCGTAATACAGTAGGTGCTGTTGTCGGGGTTCAGCCTTTTGGTGGAGAAGGGTTGTCTGGCACTGGTCCTAAAGCTGGTGGGCCATTTTATATATATAGATTAGTTAACACCAATAGTCATCCACTCGACAATTTCGTTACTAGGGATTATAAATTTACGAAACTAGATACCTTTGTAGCAACCATTGAAAAATGTGGGTTTAATAAAGATGAACAACAAGTGTTGTATGATTATTCAGAAAAGATGCGTAATGACTCGATGTTAACGCGGCAAATTGAGTTACCAGGGCCTACAGGTGAAAGAAATTTCATGTTTTTTGTAGGGCGTGGGGTGGTTGCTTGTTTTGCAAATGATTCTCTTAGTTATGCATTACAGATTATCTGTGCTTATGCTACTGGTAATGACGTTATACTGCCAAAAGAATCACATACGGATGTATTTAAAGGGAGGTTATTGCAAAATTCAAGTATTAGTGAACTAAAAAATTATCATGGTTTTATTAATGCAGCACTTATATCTAAAAATTATGAAGCTATTAATGAGTTATCTTTAGCATTAGCAAAGCGTGATGGCTGTTTAACTATTAAAATTAATGAAAAAGACCATGCTAATTATAACTTGGATTTGCTAATAACTGAACGCACCGTTAGTATCAATACTACAGCAACAGGCGGTAATGTTCAATTAATGAGTATTGAAGATGTTGGATAAGAGTGATTTAGTATTGTGCTCTAGCAGAAAACTACACGTTTGGTATGGTATAATATAGTACTTGTAAATATTTTGAGATTGTAAATGACTAAAGTTTTAACATTGGCACATTATTATACTATTCCTGAAGTGCAACAAATGGCTGATAGGGTGGGAGATAGTCTTGATTTAGCATTATTTGCCAAAGAGTCTGATGCTGATGTGATAGTTTTAGCAGGTGTTAGATTTATGGCAGAAACTGCCAAGATGATTAATCCTAGAGCTAAGGTTATCCTTCCAGATTTATCTTCAACATGTTCTTTGGTAACTATGACTGATATTAATGAGTTAAAAAAATGGCGCGAATCATACCCAGATCATGTACATGTCGCATATATTAATTCATCAGCCGAACATAAAGCACTAGCTGATTGGACTGTTACCTCTAGAAATGTAGACGATATAATATCCCATATCCATAGTCAAGGTAAAAAGGTAATCTATTCTCCAGATCGAAATATGGGTGCTTATCTCAACTTCCAATATGGCTATGATATGCCATTATGGTCAGCAGTATGTGAAGTACATGATAAATTCAACAAACAAGCTCTTGATGAATTAATTGCAACTATTCCCAATCAAAAACACCTTATTGCACATCCTGAGAGCCCTCTACCTGTTTTGAAGCAGTCTGATTATATTGGTTCAACTGCTGGATTACTTAACTGGGTTAAAAACTATAAAGGGGTAGCAGATGCTGTAATATTAGTTGCAACTGAAGATGGTATTTTATATAATATGAAAAATGTAAGACCAGATTTAGATATCAGACAAGCTCCAATATATACGGGATGTAAATGTAATTCATGTCCGTATATGAAATTAAATACGGTTGAAGCTGTTAAAAAAGCTCAACACCAAACAGGTGGTGTAGTGATTGACTATTTAAGTAAAGATACTGTTGATAAGGCAATGGTAGCAATAGATAGGATGATAGCTTTTAGTTCAAGGTAAAGTGTATTTTGCGAGGCTTATATACATTTGTCATCCCAAATTCATGATGAAGCAGCAATTAGTAATTGTTTGGGATGATTTACATAATTAAATATTCTTTAGGAAAATAATGATGCAAAATGATATAACGAAGCGATTAGAGTTGCTTAGGCAAGAAATGATTGCTCATAAAATTGATATATATATGATACCTTCAATTGATGCTCATAATAGTGAATATGTGCCAGAATGTTTTGAACGTAGAAGCTGGATTAGTGGATTTAACGGTTCTGCTGGAGAAGTGATGGTTACTCTGGAACATGCTTACTTATGGACTGATGGGCGCTATTTCCTACAAGCAGAAAGTCAATTAGATGCTAAACACTTCACTTTAATGAAACAATCTGGTTTTGTATCAGAAGTTCCAGCTTGGTTATCTACCAATGGAAAAAATAAACGTCTTGGTATCGATCCAGAGCTTATATCAATTGTCAGAGCTAATAGTATGAAGCAAGTAATGGAGGATTTAGATGGAGGGTTTGTTTTTATTGAAAATAATCTAGTTGATATATGTAAAAAAAAGCTTGGCGAAGAATTATCTATGCCAGTATCAAAAGTTTTTCTATTAGATGTAAAATATACAGGTGAGACAATAGATGATCGTATTTCTATGGTTGGTAACTACCTAAAAAATAATAATATTGATTATTTAGCTCTAAATTCACTTGATGAAATTGCTTGGCTATTTAATATTAGAGGTACTGATATTGAATATAATCCACTAGTGATTAGTTATACAATAATTGCTCAAGATAAATCATGGTTATTTATTGATAAAGAAAAAATTACCAATGAAGTCAAAGATGTATTAACACTATCAGGAGTTATAGTTGAAGATTATGAAAAATTTGGCGAACACCTAGCTAAGATTAAATCTAGCATTTTACTTGATGATAAAACTGCTAATTATGCCATGCTATCTAAGGTGTCTGATAAAGCAACTGTAGTATTTGGAACTTCACCAATAATTCATAAAAAAGCTTGTAAAAATAGTGTTGAAATTAATGGAGCAAAAAACGCCCATATTAAAGATGCAGTTGCAGTAATTAATTTTTTATCATGGATCAACAAAAGCTGGAAAGAGGGGATTGATGAAATATCAGCAGCTGATAAACTCGAGAGCTTTAGGCATGAGCAAGATAATCTAATGGGTCAGAGCTTTGCAACTATTAGTGGTTTTGCGTCTAATGGGGCTGTTATACATTATCGTGCTACAGAGGCAACAGTTAAAAAAATTGACGATTCCAATTTATATCTTGTTGATTCGGGAGGGCAGTATCTAGATGGCACTACGGATATAACTAGAACAATTCATTTAGGTGAACCTACCAAAGAACAAAAGCGCCATTATACTTTGGTATTAAAAGGGCATTTAGCACTTGGGCGTGCAATATTTCCTCACGGTACTTGTGGCGAGCATTTGGATACTCTTGCTAGAACTCCCCTTTGGAGTGAGTTTCTTAATTATCGTCATGGTACAGGTCATGGAGTAGGGAGTTTTTTGTGTGTACATGAAGGACCGCAAAGAATATCTAGTGCTTACTCTGGTGTGCCGCTACTACCTAGTATGATAGTTAGTAATGAACCTGGGGTGTATATTGATGGCTTATATGGTATTCGTATAGAAAATCTGTGTATCGTAGGTGAAGTAACAGCCCCAAGAGCACTAGCGTCAGATTATGGGCCATTTTATGAGCTTAAAAATTTAACATTAGTACCTTATGCCAAAAAACTAATCGATATGAAGATGTTGAATTTTGAGGAAAAACTCCAGTTAAAACAATACTATAAATCTATTAAATCTACAGTGCGAGATAGGCTGCAATTAAAAGAGCGTGAATGGTTAGATGATGAACTTGATTTAGCTTTTTATTCTTGAAAGTATTTCAATTAGTTGTTGGTATGGATTGGAAGCTTTGGTAACAGGGCGACCAATTACCATGTAATCAACTTGATTTGTAGCTGCTAATTCAGGTGTCATAATTCGCGTTTGGTCATCATTTAAGTCTAAAGTTAGACGAATACCAGGGCAAACCGTTAAAAACTCCTGAGCTATTTCTTTTTTAATTTGTGGTGCTTCATGGGCAGAACAGACTGCACCATCTAGACCGCTGTTATGGCTTATTTTAGCTAGATTAATAACATGCTTGGTGATATTTTCTTTGACACCAATTTGATATAGTTCTTCTTGTGACATTGAGGTTAATGTTGTAACTGCTATTAATAGAGTATTAGTTCCTGCTTCATAAATTCCTTGTTTAGCCATTTCTAGCATTTTTTGCCCACCACTAGCGTGTACATTAGTCATCCACACCCCGAGATTTGCAGCAGCTTTGCAAGCTTTATAGGTTGTGTTTGGTATGTCATGGAATTTTAGATCTAGAAATACTTTGTAGCCACTAACAACAAGTTTTTCAACTAGCTTTGGGCCAGTAGAGGTAAATAATTCTTTGCCAATTTTTAGCTTACATAAATTAGGACTTAATTGGCTAACCAGATTTAGTACTTCTTTTTCATTGTCAAAGTCAAGAGCAATAATTATTGGAGAGTTATAGCTGGGATTGGTATCAAGGATTAGTGGATTCATATTTTAAGTAAGTTTGAAATGGTTTAAGTTGAGGTATTATAGCTTAAAAATAATATATTATGCAAATTTAACTTTCCGTGGCAAGAGTTTTCGCTACTTTAAGGTGTATTCAGTTTGAGTAAGTGGTGGGATGAATTGCCTCAAAATTTTAGGTGTGCTATAATTCAACATTCTAAATTGCCAACTCTATCTACATTAGTAGGTACAGCACAAGAAATCTCGCTAGAAGCCACTAGCTTCCATAAGTCGGGGTGGTTCACAATTAAACATGTTATTTTTGGAATCTAGTGGGTAAGCTAAAAACTCCCACAATCCTAACGTAAATACTCTACAATATAGTCAAGTAAATTTTTATAGCATAAGATATTTATGTAAAGATGGTAAAAAAATATTAAAAAATCCGTCATATACTTTGCCAATCAATCATAGTAAAGTATATGTTTATAAAAAGTAGTTAATTGCGCTTGTATATTTAGGAGGTTTACTATGAATGAAGTTAACATATCACCCCAACTCGTAGGTTGTATAGATTATTATAGTATGAAAGGCGTAGCGGAGTACTTTGACGCAGATCCAGTTAATATTTTTGATAATTCGCATACAATGCTAATGGAGTTATTGTCAAATGTATACAATAGATCAGCATATAATAATTTTGGAACGTTGGTTGATTTAGGCTGTGGGACAGGGAATATGTTATTGAGAGTATTGGAAAAGTTTCCATTTCAAAATATTTATGGGTTAGATTTATCTCAACAAATGCTAGATATTGCAAAAGGCAAAATCTATAATTTACATTCAATTTGTGATTCGGCATACAATGTACAAAAATATTTTAATAATAATATTGATTTGATGGTTATTAGTTTTATTTTTGCATATGTTGATTATAAAAAGATAATTAGGGACTCTAATAAATTATTGAGAGATGGAGGTATATATTCAATAATATATTGTACAGAAGAATCTTTTCAATTATTAAAAAAAATTGCGGTAAAAAAAGATGCACCTATTTTTGATGTAACACTAAAAGTAATATGTTTCTTATTTAATTTAAATCTAAAAAAAATTGATGATGATTTTGCAAGTCGTATCCCACAAGATACCAATGCTATAGTACAAGAAATTGAACAGAATAATGGTAAAGTTTTAGAAACTAAAGAAGTACGTATAAAAATATCGCTTAAAAATTGGCAAGAGGTATGGAAATTTATTCATGATTCTGGTTGGTTTATTGGTGCACTTAAACAATATAAAATCAATAAATTTAAAGCCTTTATAATTTTTTCTTTATTAAAAATTTTTAGAGTCTTAAAGAGCACTGCTGGAAAGTTTGAAGATGAAATGGTAGTAGCGATTATTATTGCAAAAAAATCTATTTCTTAGGGTAATGATATAATGAATAAATTTTATAAATACTTTACTCTTTCCTGTGGTATATTGGTTTTAATATTATTATTTTATTGTGGTTTAATAGAATATTATCAAGTAACTTTAGTTAAGCGATTAGATATTGTTTATAAGCATGATTTTCAGACTTCTGTAGAAGCAAAGAAATCATATAAACCATTTTTACCGATTGCAAAAATACCTAAAAATAAACCAGTAAGAATTCTAATTTTAGAAGGTGGTGGATTATCAGGTATTATTAGCTCTGAAATATTAGTTTATTTAGAAAATAAATCAGGAAAGCCGATTAGTAAGCTATTTGATATTATTGGAGGTACATCTATAGGGGCGTTGCAAGCTGCAACCTTAACAGTTCCAGATGTTATGAACAAACCTAAATATAGCGCGACAGATATGTTAAGCATAATCGAAAATAGTGCAAATAAAGTATTAAAAATAAATTTAATTAACTTTGTATTATCTGGGTTTGGGTTGTACGCTCCATTATTTGATACAACCTCTTATACTAATTTATTAATTGAATATTTTGGTGATATTCAATTAAGTCAATTATTAACAAATGTGCTGATTACTGGCTATGACTCAAATAGTCATCAAGTTATGTTTTTTAAATCACGTAAATCAGAAACTAATCAAAAAAACTTTCTTTTAAATTCATTAATTGGTGGGGTAACTGCAATTCCTGATATTATGCCACCACAACGGATTGCCAATATAGCAAGTATAAATAATGAAAGTTATGATATTTCTGATGCAAGTTTTATTATCAATAATCCTATAATCGCAACATTATTATATGCAGATTCACTCTATCCAGAAAATGAAAAAATTATTGTGTTTTTAGGTTTGGGTTTGGATCAAAAAGAGCATAAATCACAATTTATTACACCACATTTACATATTGTTGATAGATTAAATATGTATTATGATATGCGTTGGGCGCATGATAAATTATTATTATCATATTTAGATACATTTGGTAAATTAAATATATTTGGTTTATCACAAAAAAGAGTCTTTTTTATTGATGAAATACTAGATTCAGGTTATGGTAATGAACTTATGCCATCTAAAAACAATATTACGTATTTTAAAATGATAGGAAATAAAATTATTACAACTCATAAAAAAGAATTAGATAACCTTATTGAGCTTTTAACTTCACATTAAGTTAAGGCGTCATCTTGTATTTGAAGATGGATTGATATAAGAAAATACGTGACAATTAGTAGCAGTTCTATAAAGCTCTATAGATTGTTATAAGATTGTTTAGGCGAGTAATAATGCAGTAGTGTGGGATTTTACTTGGATTAAGATAACAGTAAATGATATAAAATATAAGATATCGAGTAGCATGGGGGGTATGTTTTAGTATTATGGCTATTAAAAAATTAATTGCTCTATTTATTGTAGCTAATGTAATGCACGTGGTTGCAAACGCTAATGATTTCAAACCAAATGCGGGTATGCCCGTTAAGCTTGGGGGTTGGTATCCAATTTTTTTTGAAACATATTCAGATAAAAAGGTTAATCAAATTATAGATTCAATAAATAAAGGCAATATTAATAAGGTTGTAGTTAGTTATGATGAAAATATTAGTCTAGCAACTAAGCTAAAAAATAAAATAACTAATAAAACTAAACTCCCTGTAGAATTAAGTCATATGCACCAAAAAGATGATAGCTTAGTTCATTATAACCATAAACAAGTTGTAGTTACTGTTTGGAATAAGTAGTGAAAATATAAAACCAAAGGTTATTGTGCTGTGCAAAAAAATGATTTTAGAGCTGGATTTATGCTATAATAATTGATGAAATTTTATATGAAGTTATAGCTTATTTATGGGGATTATTTAATGGAAATCAAAGCTGTTCAAAAACTTATTAGTGATCAAGGTATTAAATTTATAGACTTACGTTTCAGTGATACTTTGGGCAAAGAGCATCACGTGACAATACCTTCAAAATCTCTAAATGAAGGTTTAATTAAAAATGGGCAATCTTTTGATGGTTCGTCAATTCATGGATGGTGTAAGATAGAGAATTCTGATATGCTGTTAAAACCAGATTTATCTACTGCTAAAATTGATCCTTTTTACGAAACACCTACATTATTTGTTACTTGTGATGTAATAGATGTTCTTACTGGTCAAGCATATATAAAATGTCCTCGAGGAATTGCTAAGAGAGCTGAGGAGTTTTTAACTAGTTCGGGTATTGGTTCTGCTGCTTATTTTGGGCCTGAGCCAGAGTTTTTTGTTTTTGATTCGATTGCTTGGGGGGTTAGCCACAGTGGATCTCATGTAAATATTGAATCAGAAGAAGCAGTATGGTCTTCGGATAAAAAAATTGAAGGTGGTAATAGTGGGCATCGCCCAGCAATTAAAGGTGGATACTTTCCACTTGCCCCCGTTGATTCATTGCAGGATTTTCGCTCTGAAGTATGTCTTACTCTTGAAGAGCTTGGTATACCAACAGAAATTCATCATCATGAAGTAGCAACAGCAGGACAGTGTGAAATTGGTACTAAATATAGTACGCTTATGCAACGAGGGGACTGGTCACAAACGTTTCGTTATGTAGTGCAAAACGTTGCTCATAACTTTGGCAAGACGGCAACTTTTATGCCAAAACCAATTGTTGGCGATAACGGTTCTGGTATGCATGTGCATCAATCTATATGGAAAGATGGTAAAAATCTTTTTGCAGGTGATGGTTACGCCAAACTATCTGAAACAGCACTATTTTATATTGGTGGGATAATTAAACATGCGAAAGCACTTAATGCGATTACTAACCCTGGAACTAACTCATATAAACGTCTAGTACCTGGGTTTGAAGCTCCAGTTATTTTGGCATATTCCGCATGCAATCGTTCTGCTTCTATTCGTATTCCTTATTCTGCAACTGAAAAAGGGCGTCGTATTGAAGTACGTTTCCCAGATGCGCTATCAAACCCATATCTAGCTTATAGTGCTTTGTTAATGGCGGGTATTGATGGAATAGTTAATAAGATTCATCCCGGTGACGCTGTGGATAGAAATTTATACGAATTATCTGGTGATGAATTAAAACAAATACCACAAGTTTGTAGAAGCCTTGATGAAGCTTTGCATCATTTAGATATAGATAGAGAGTTTCTAAAGCGTGGTGGTGTATTTACTGATGAAATTATTGATTCGTATATAGAGTTAAAAATGCATGATGCACATAGAACTGCTATGACGCCACATCCAGTTGAGTTTGAAATGTACTATAGTTTATAATTTTTGAATTTATAATTTTAATGCTGGTTAATTAATTAACCAGTTTTTTAATAAATATGTAAATTAATGTTGAATTTAATCAAATTGATACTATATAGCATCTATATAAAGTTGTGTAGTTTTTGAAAATGATATTATTAGAGAAGTAAATATGAG
>CAZJFO010000005.1:0-4451 GCA_964545465.1 uncultured Neisseria sp. | reverse complement strand
CGTGATTTTTATGAAGTTTTAGGTGTTAATCGTGGCTCTAGTGATGATGAGATTAAAAAAGCGTATCGTAAATTAGCTATGAAATTTCATCCTGATAGAGCGTCAAGTCTCTCTGATAATGAAAAAAAACAATCTGAAGAAAAATTCAAAGAAATACAAGAAGCTTACGCAGTACTATCTGACCCACAAAAGAGACAAATGTATGAGCAGTTTGGTCATGCAGGAGTTAACGGTAATTCAGCAAGTGGTGGTCATGGATTTGATGGTGGCGGTTATGGTGGTGGATCATTTGAAGACGTTTATGAAGCATTTGGAGATATTTTTGGTGGTGGGCGTGGTGGGCGCTCTCGAGGTGGAAGCTCTCAGATGCGAGGTAGTGACCTTGAAATTCAAGTAGAGATATCTTTGGTTGATTCAGCTTATGGGGTAGAAAAGCCAATAGCCTTTGCAAGAACTGAGAAATGCAATACTTGTAGTGGAAGTGGAGCCAAAAAAGGTAGCCAACCTGAAGTTTGTACTACCTGTGGTGGTAAAGGTCAGGTTAGATTTTCGCAAGGGTTTTTCGCGGTACAGCAGACATGCCCTGATTGTCATGGTGTTGGAAAAAGAATTAAAGATCCATGCCCAGACTGTCATGGTTCAGGATTAATCAAAAATCGTAAAAGTATTAATGTAAATATACCCGCGGGTATTGATGATGGTTCAACTTTACGCCTGACCGGTGAAGGTGAGTCTGGATTTAATGGTGGTTCTAATGGTGATTTATATGTTCATGTTAGGATAAAGCCTCATAAGTTCTTTACTCGTAAAGGTAAGGATTTACACTGTGAAATAACGGTTAGTATAATCACTGCCACTTTGGGGGGCGGAGTAGATGTACCAACCCTTGATGGTAAGAAGGTTCATCTTAAAGTTCCAGAAGGAACTCAGACTAATACTGTACTTAGAATTAGAGAAAAAGGTATTAAAGCCATACGTGGTATTGGTTATGGTGACTTATATTGCCATATTTTACTAGAAACTCCAGTTAAGTTAACTGATAAACAGAAAGACTTATTACGTCAGTTTGAGGTTGAAAGTGGGGGTGATAATTTGGCAAAACACAATCCAAAATCAAAATCATTTATGGATAAACTAAAAGATATATTTATTGCTGAATAAGATTATTAGGGCGGTAATGTGGTATTGTTAAAAAGTTACTACACAGCCCCTATACAATCTTCGGTCTGGTTCTTAAGTTTTTCATTTACAAGCGGGTTATCTGAATACGCTTCATCAATACTCAAACATAATTAAAACTATTTATACTGGACATTATCATGCTGAAGTATTAGATATTATTAACAAAAAAACTCCCGTTATTGGAACCATTGTATTTCATGCATTATTTAGTATTTAATCAATTCGTATGTCACCACTAAGAGCACCCTCAAACCTTGTTGCTTTTGATGCTTGAATTCAGTTTAATCTAGGGTTTCTTTGTTGCAATGCACTGTTCAAAGCTAAAAGGTTATGTTATAATATTAAAATTTTTATCTTTTAGGGATGGTGAGGATGAGATTATTGGTTTCAAAGTTTAACCTTGGGGAGTGGGCAGCACACTATATCTGTAATAAAATTAATAAATTTAAACCTACAGATTCTAAACCTTTTGTGTTGGGGTTGCCTACAGGTGCTACACCGATTGATATGTATAAACATTTAATAAAACTCAATCACCAAAAACTTGTTAGCTTTAAAAATGTTGTAACATTCAATATGGATGAGTATGTAGGATTAGCTGAAGATCACCCTATGTCGTATCACTACTATATGTATAATAATTTTTTTAAACATATTGATATTGACCCCAAAAATATTAATATTCTAAATGGTAATGCTACTTATCTTGAATATGAATGTAAAGTCTTTGAAGAAAAAATAGCTTTTTATGGTGGCATAAATCTAATTATTGGTGGAGTAGGCGAAGATGGTCATATAGCATTTAATGAACCGAGCTCGTCACTTAATTCTATTACTCGAGTTAAATATTTGAATTACAACACCGTTCTTGCAAGCTCTCGCTTGTTTGATAATAACGTAAATAAAACACCAAATGTCGCACTTACCATGGGGATTAAAACTATTTTAGATTCCAATGAAGTCTTGATTTTAGCTAGTGGACTAAATAAATCAATAGCATTATCAAATGCTATTGAAGGTGCTGTTTCTAGTGTGTGCCCAATAACTGCATTGCAATTACATAGAAATGCTGCTATTATATGTGATGAATACGCAGCATATGAATTAAAGCTAAAAACCATACGCTATTTTGAAAACATAAAAGATGACTATGATTTACTAGAAAATCAATTAACTAAGATGGGATCTACGCTCTAAAATTTTATAAGTGATATACAATATGTCTGATCTAAAATCAGTTACTACTGATATTCGTTTATTCAAACCATGTAAAAAGTTCTCTGATGATGCTAACATCAACTCTACAGCTCTAGATTCACTAAACAATGAAGCTGGTTTGAACTATCAGCTATTTTGGGCGAATCTTGCTAAAAAATACATTCATTGGTATCATCCATTTACAAAAATCTTAAATGAGGATAAACCTCCTTTTTTTAAATGGTTTGAAGACGGTATATTAAATGTTTCCTATAACTGTCTCGATAGACATTTGGCGAATAATGCTAATAAAATAGCTATTATTTCTGAGTCGGACAGTGGGGTTACAGAAAAAATTAGCTACAAAGAATTACATTCTAAAGTATCGCGTTTTGCTAATGGACTTAAATCAATTGGCATAACCAAAGGTGATACGGTTATTGTTTATATGCCTCATAGCGTTGAGGCTATAGTTGCAATGCAAGCCTGTGCTAGAATAGGCGCAATACATTCTGTGGTTTTTGGTGGCTTTTCGTCAAAAGCACTAGCAGAGCGAATAGCGGATGCTAAAGCCAAGCTTGTTATCACTGCTGATTATCAAAAGCGAGGTGGTAAAGTAACACCATTAAAGAATGAGGTCGATGTAGCGATTAATATGCTATCTAGTGATAATGCTATAGAACATGTAGTTGTTTATAATAAAATTAGTTATGAAGAACTTAAATGGAGTAACAAACGAGATATTTGGTGGCATGAACTAATTAAAGAGCAGTCCGATATTTGTCCTGCGACTCAAGTTGAAAGTGAACATCCTTTATTTATACTATATACCTCAGGTAGTACTGGTGTACCTAAAGGGGTGCAGCATTCAAGTGGTGGTTATCTGCTTGGTGCTTTAATGACTATGCATTGGGTTTTTGATAATAAACCTAATGATATATTTTGGTGTACTGCTGATGTTGGTTGGATTACTGGACATACTTATGTATGTTATGGTCCATTATCTGTTGGTGCAACACAAGTTATTTTTGAGGGGGTTCCTACCTATCCTGCTCCTGATAGGTTTTGGAAGATTATACAAAATCATAAAGTGTCAGTTTTTTATACAGCACCGACAGCTATCCGTACGTTAATTAAATTAGGTCATAATTTGCCCAAAAAATATGATTTATCCTCTCTTAGGCTTTTAGGTAGTGTTGGTGAACCTATTAATCCAGAAGCTTGGCTATGGTATTATGAGGTGGTCGGCAGTAATAATTGTCCCATAGTTGATACTTGGTGGCAAACTGAAACTGGTTGTCACATGTTAGCCCCAATTCCTGGAGTTACAAGTTTAAAAGCTGGATCATGTACTTACCCAATACCTGGGATTATGATTGATATAATTGATGAATCAGGTAAATTCTTAGGTAATAATGATAATGGATATCTTGTAATAACTAAGCCATTCCCATCACAAATAAGAACTATTTGGAATGATCCGAAACGATATGAAGATGCTTATTATCCTAAAGATTTAGGAGGCGGTAAATATTATATTGCGGGTGATTTGGCGCATAAGGATAAAGATGGATATTTCTGGATTTTAGGTCGCATGGATGATGTACTTAATGTATCAGGGCATCGCATAGGCACTATGGAAATTGAGTCGGCTCTTGCATTAAATCCTAAAGTTGCAGAAGCTGCAGTAGTGGGGCGTCCCCATGGTATAAAAGGTGAGTCTATATGTGCTTTTGTAGTATGCAGGGGAGAACGTCCAATAGGTCTAAAAGCTAGAGAGGTAGAATTAGAGCTCAGGGAGTGGGTTGGTAATCAAATAGGTGCAATTGCTAAACCCGATGAAATACGTTTTGGAGATAATCTACCTAAGACTCGTTCTGGTAAGATTATGCGTCGATTGTTAAGAAGTGTTGCTAAAGGTGATGAGATTACTCAGGATATATCTACATTAGAGAATCCTGCGGTTTTGGAACAATTAAAACAGGTTAATTATTGAAATGCTTTATAGATGCTAAACGAGGGTGGCGGAAATTTTGTGTAAATCCATTTTTTTCGTTACCCTTTATTAATTT
>CAZJFO010000004.1:0-57530 GCA_964545465.1 uncultured Neisseria sp. | reverse complement strand
TTGACCATTTTTCTTTTAACATAGCGTTTTCTGCTGTTAATCTAGCAACTTGATCTAGCAAGTATTGAATGTTGTCTTGCTTACGTTTTGGTGGGGCTGTATAGAGTGGCTCAAGATTTTCAAGTTCGTAAAGATGGCTTGCTTTATGTGACCCAACATAAACACCTTTAATCAGCTCACCTATTTCATTTGTCCAATCATACATCCAAGCCACAGGCTCTTGTTCAGGTTGGGCGAGGAGTTCTTCAAGCTCTTTTCTTAAATGGTTTTCTAAATGTGTAGCGTATCTGAGCTTCTTTAGATACTCTCTTTCTTTACTCATCATCTACCTCTTAATTTTTTAATAATATAAAATTAAATTACCTTTACTATCAATCTCATGAAAATATATTTTACATATGTCCCCACCATCATCTGGAGCTGTATCATAATAAATGTTCATTTTTTCTAAGTCGCTTTCGTATTGGTATTTTAATAATATGTCTAATAATTCCTGACCACTCATTCCCCACCTCCAATGCCGTGTGCTTTTTCTGCATCTATAAAACCCCACATGTATTCATCTAATTCCATCGCAAAAGCGTGTCTGCCATACAAGATTTGTATTTCTTTATCGCTCAAAGGCTCACGCCTTGGTGGTGCTGTGTAGAGTGGAATGACCACATCATATTTGTAACTTCGTTCCGTCGGCTTAATCCTAGAAAACATATACTTCCCGTTGGTTCCGTCTATTACTTTCCAAGCAACAGGCTCTTGCACTTGCTCAGGTTGGGCGAGGTATTTTTGTATTGTTTGTATAAGGTCATTTGTTAGATGGTCATCTTCAAAATTAATATGCTTTAATCTATCTAAAGCGTGTACCAACAACTCTCTTTCTTTACTCATTTTTATAACCACCTTGTTCTAAAACTTGATCTGCTACTTGATAAGCCCATGAAACATTATCTGATATATAGTCAAAATGGGTCGTACCTTCATGTGCAGCTAAACCTTGTAATAAGTTATAAGCGATTTTCATTCTTTCTTTTTTAAGTTGTTCAGCGTTCATTTTAATTCTCATTAATTTTCTAATTTATTCCTAACATGATGTTCAAATACTTCTAAAAATACTTCAAAGTCAACTTCCATACGACAAGTTTTAAATTGACTATTAGGTAAAGCAACGTAACCTTCCATGATACATTTCCAAGGTTTTCTAGTTTGCCTATAAAGTAATACAGGCACTTCATTGGCTTCAAACGCAGCTTTAGTACATTGTTTCCACCAAGTATTAATACTAAGTGCTTCCTGCCTTTTAACTTCAATACCAAAACCGTAAGTATTATTTAAATCATTACCACCAACTGCACTTTGATTCTGATTACGTTGAACGTAGTAATTAGGGTTTGTTAAGTCAGTAACTTCCTTTTTCAACAAAATTTTGCGAATAAGGTCATTTAACAGCCCTGCAATTTCACGTTCCGCATTTGCACCTTTAGTTCTAATATTAATGCCCATTGTGCTTATCCATAATGACAAGTACTTCTTTTCTTAACTCTAAGAACTGAGCCTTCATACTATCAGCCATACGATATTCAGGGTTATAAGATTGTAAAAACTTAACAAATTGTAAAAGTTTTTCTTGCTCATGCTTTGATAAGTTATTCATCATATTCCCCATTTAATAATCTCATTTTAAAATCTTCAATCCAATATAAAATTGTTTTCTTATCACCTGTAGTTGATGAAATATAAAAATCATTGTCTAATGTTTGCCCAATAAGTAAACAATCTTTTAATTCACTTAATGCAGTACTTAATAAAATATCACAATTTAAACTAGGTTTTTGTTCATTTTCTAAAGCAGTAATATCTTTTGGAACAACTTTTAGATTAACTATATTTTTACTCATATGATACCTTTATTGTGGTTAATTAAAATGTACAAGTGTTATTATACTATATTTGTAGCTAGTTACAAGCGTTATTTATTGTGCAGCTATTTCAGTTAGAATTTTATTACATTCCTCAATATACCAATTATAGTTTATATCATCAGGAAAAATATCTGGTAGTTCCATTAATGGTTTAGCACCTTCTGAACGTGCAACTTTATTACCAGATTTAGAATAAACTATTTCACCTTCTACTCCTTCAGCATAGTACCAACGAATAGCTTTACCTAAATATTCAGTTCTATCAGCCCACACCTTTACACCACCACCTTTAACATCTCGCACTGTTATAAACTTAGTTATATCCTTACAATTATAAACAGTATGCTCAAACGGAATACTTTTAGTTATCCAATCATTAACAGCGTCTATGCAAACTAAGCTAGTTGGATTTTTATGTAACCTAAAGGTACTATTGTCATTCCAATGGTTTGAAAAAGCACCTTTTAACTTTGCTTCACCATTAGGTTTAATGGCAATATAGTTATTAACGTCCCTACTATACAAAGCTGTGTAAATAGTTTCTTCCATTTTAAAGTTAGTTTCTTTTTCCCATTGTTTAACTATTTCATTAAACTGCGATTCTTGACTGCGTTTAAAATAGCTAACCACACCATCAGTGTTGGCACTAATTACCTGTATTCCTGCCAATTCAAGCCGTTCTATAAGCATTAATAAACTTAGCTGCCCTGTAATAGTAGTTTGAATAATCAAGTGCGGTGCGTAAAGAATTGAGTAAGGTGAACCAAACTTTCCAAATGAACCATTAATAACAATCTTTAAACTATCAGCTTCTTTTTTACGTTTATTTCGTTTAGCATTAATCCTAGTTTCAACAATTTCATTGTAGACTTTTAAAAAGTTATGACCTAATTGCTCAGGAAACAAAGCTAAGTTAAGAATAATTCTTGGGTAATAGGATTCAACGTCAACATCTTTTATCATGTATTCGTCATTAGCTTTAAATGAAATACTTTTTTCTTTACTATGCAAACCACCAATACCCATTTTATAACTTGAAGCCCCCATCGTAATAGGTGCATTTCCTATTACTTCAGGTAAACCAACCTTACCTTTTTCTGAAGTTATAAAAGGGGTTGTGGTAATAAGTTTAAGAACCCATTGCATTAATGGCGATTCAAACTTTAAAAATCTAGGTGCTTGATAATGGTAAATACGTCCTGGAGTCATAACAGGTTTTTGTATTCGACCACCACCTCTTTTTTGTAATGAAGTTCTAATTACTGCTTCAGCTATTTGAGCATCTGATTTTGAACGTAAATCTACGTTATAAGTATTAGACATATCATTACGAAGTTCTAATTCAGTTTTTAAAGATTCGTTTAATAAAATAGTATTATCTAAATCATTAATACAATAAAGACGGGTAATGGCTATTTGGTCTAAGTTTAATGTTTTATCAGGGTGAAAAGGTAAGTCCTGCATTTTATGACAATGTAGCCTACCAGCATACATTTTTAAACTTCCAGTTATAGGTGCAACTTCAATTAAATCTATGTGGTCAACTTTTAATTTACCACATTTGTAACTCTTTAAAATATCATTAGGTCTTAAACCTAATTGAATAATATCATCAGTGGCTTGCTTTAATATCTTACAACTTTTTTTATTTAAAGCTAAACTTAGAATAGGTATATCATAATTCCAACCATTAAAACTAATTATAGTGAAGTTATTAATTAACCATTCTAATGAAGTAATTTCTAATTTTGAATCTTCAGACATTTCCCAGTAACAAACCTTACCTGTTACAGTAGATTTAAACGCTATAAGGAAATAATTACGGTAACATTCTATATCAAAAACTAAAGGTTCTTTATTAAGCCATGCTTGCTTTAATTCTTCAACTGTAAATAATTCTACATTAAACGCAGTAGCTTCTTCAAGTCCAGGAAGGTAACTATCATATAGCCACACTGGTTCAGGTGGTATGCGATTAATCTTTTCCTTTTTAACTTTAGGTTCAACATAATCTGACCAAAAAAAACCTACAGCATCACTTCTCATAATGTATTAAATTCATGCAATTCCCTTTTAGCTTCTAAATAAGCTTTATGAGCTTCCTCAGCGGTTTTAAATGTTCCTAAAAATTTTCGTTTACCATTCTTTATTATTTCTGATGTAAAATGATTAGGATTATTATTTACCATATGAGCTCCTAATAAACCACTTTTGTTATGTGAATTTGCCTTTTTATAATTTTGAAGATTTTGTGCATGAGTTCCATTTCTTAAATTAATCCATTTATTATTAGTTTTAATACCATCAATATGATCTATTTTGTCAGCCCATTTCCCTGTTTTATAAAACCAAGCAAGTCTATGTGCATAATATATGCGTCCGTCAATATTGAAACTAACGTACCCAGTTGATTTATCCACATGATTTGCAATATTACCAGATTTTGCATTATAATGTATAGTAACTAATCTAATAAATAAACCTGTATCTTCATTATAATTAAATAAATATTTAAGGCGTTCTTGTGTTATTTTATTTTTAATCATATTAATCTCAAACCTGTTTGGTCATTACGAGCCATTAACGTCTCATCCCAATAATTGCACCCCGTAATTGTTCACCAAAAAATAAACATGGTGAAATATGCCAATCCATTTTAACAGCAGTATCTTTTAAAAGGTTTAACATATCAATATTATAAGTTCCTTGAAAATCAATACTTTCAATTTCATAATTAGCACTTGTTGTTAAATCGACAGAAGTACTTAATATACCTTCGTTAATATGAATAGCACCCATTTTATCTATAAATGGTTTTAATATTTCTAAACCTACAAATATTTCTTTATCAATTTCAGTAGGGTTTGATTCCTTATTTAAAATTTTACCCATATCAGGGAAATTAGTTTCTAATAATTGAGTTTTAATCCAACGCTTATCAGCATAATGTAATGTTAAAGAAGCATCAGCAATTTGAATACGATCTGGTACTTCACCAACTCTTAATATTTCTCTAATAGCGTGTTTTGGTATATTAATTTCTTTTTCAGGTTTAAATCCTAGCCAATGTTCTACAATGCAAACATTGTTAGTTGCATAAGCACTACCATTAGCAATTAATACCCCATTAGCCCAAGGACGGCTTGCATCATCGCCTATAAATTTATATAGCTTACCCAATGCTTTAATAAGTAAAGCACCGTTAATATCGCTTATTATTCCTTCAGGTTCCATAGGTGGTGTAGGGTCATTAAAGCAATCTATAAAAGCTTTAAATTTACCACTTTGAACTTTTAAACGCCCAGCATCTGTAATTGACAATGCAACGGTTTCTTTACAATTACCAATAGCTTTAATTAATAAATCAGCTTTAGGATTACAATCAATGTCAAAAGCAATAGGACTACTCAAAGTAAGTGTTCCATTATATGAGCGTACTTCACCGTTTTTAATAGAAAAGTGAGTCATATAAGGTACTAAATCTTTTTTAGCAACTGCACCTGCTACAAATTTAAGTTCTGCTAACATTAAAATAATTCCTGTATTCGCATAAAATCCATGTTACAACCTTTTTCATTATGTTCTTTCATAATTTCACCCATTGACCATAAATTATAAGCAGCTCTACTTTGATAAGTAGTACTTAATCTTTCATAGTTAAAACCAGCCTTATCAATTATCTTTAATATGTGGTTACGTTCTTCTTCAGCAAAATTACTAAGGTGCTGTCCTTTAGTATGACGACTTGGTGATTTATCTGACAGTGATATATTTCTATGTTCTTTTGTTACAATCATTCCAAATGAAGCTGATTGTATCCATAATGATGAATCCACTGAATACCAAGGATACCGTTCGATTAGTTTATCCGATGTAATACCAAAACCATGTACTTTAATACGAGGGTTTCCACTACCATCAACAAGATTGTTTGACCATACTCTATCCAACCAATTCATAAGTTGAGTAATACTACCACCAACCATTCCGCCTAATGAGATATAAGGATAATATTTTATATAATAATCCAGATATTTTTCATCTTCACCAGCATGAAAACAGGGTATAGCTTTAACACCATGCTTCCACATTCGGTTAAGGTTATGATAAGTTAATTCTGCATCACCAATACCGTCCATACCAGCAGCCATTAACGTATCATCGTCTTTAGCTATAATGTCAATATTTTTAAGTATATAATCACAATAATCAGAAATAGGAATATCAACACCTAAAGTAAAAGCTGAGAATGCACCTGAGTCAAGAAATATTTGTGCATTATCAGCCCTCATTTCATCTACAAATTTTTGTTTATTAACGTAATGATAACTTTCAAGTATTGGACCTTTAGCTGCATTACAAACCTTTTCTTGTTCATGTGGTTCTAATTCAGTATGTTTATTCTGACCTTTACAATATTGGTTAGTATAAACAGCAGCGTTATAAATCTTCAACTATTTTACTCCGTTAATAAACTCACTTTTAGCCAAAGGATCAGTTAATAAAATACCTTTTAAAGCTGTGGTTACAGTATGATGCCCTTGTTGGCAAATACCCCTAGACTCCATACATAAATGCCTAGCACTTATAGTAACACCAACCCCTAACGGTTGCAAGTGTTCAAATAAACTTTCAGCAATTTGTGAAGTTAAACGCTCCTGTACTTGTAATCGTTTGGAGAACATTGATACGATTCTTGATAACTTTGATAATCCAACAATTCTTCCATTTGGAATATACGATATAGTACAAGTGCCGAAGAAAGGAGCAAGGTGATGTTCACAATGGCTATAAAAAGGAATATCTTTAACAGTAACCATCTGGTCGTAAGTTTCAGCACCATCTTCAAATACCTTTAATATTTCTGCTGCATTTTGTGTATAACCAGCACACCATTCTTTCCAAGCTTTAGCAACACGTTTAGGAGTTTCAAGTAAACCACCACGAATAGGATCTTCACCTATATATTGCAATAGCCTAGTAATATTGTTCTCAATACCACCTACCGCATCACCTTCCCATGGAAATACAACCCATGTATCTTTATATTCAGAATCCTCTTTCTCAATTAAAGCAAAGAAAGGTAAAGTAGGGTTAGTCATTAAAAACTCACTCCAAGTAGCACCAGAATCTATAATATCATCTATTATAAAATCAGCTTCTTCAGGGCTATTTACTATTTTATACCAGCCAGGATTAACTGCCATTAAAGCATAAGCAGCAGGTATTCCACCTCTAGGAACTGGGTACATTTTTCTTAATGAATTATTAATTTGATTATTTAATTCTTCAGCTAACTGTAATACTTTTTTATTGCTTAGATATTTAGTTTTATATTCCATAAGTCACCGAGCATTTTCTAGTTTCCTCAATAGTAACTTCAGTTACTTTAATTCCTGTACCTGCTAATTGCATAGGTGCAACAATATTAACTAAGTACTCTGCCATATTTTCAGCGGTTGGGTTAAAGTCTACAAATACAAAGGATTCAAAAACTTCATCTTTGTCCTTAACAATTTTAGCTATCATAGGGTCATTAAGATAAGCAATAAATTTGTGATCCCAAGTTTCTTCTAACCACATACAAAGTCTTGATTTAACTACGCCAAAATCAATAACCCGACCTAAAGTATCAAGGCTATTATCTTCTGCTTCACAAACAAAATGCACACGGTAATTATGTCCATGTAAAAAACGGCACTTACCCTCATGCCCAACAACTCTATGACCACAACTTATATCATGGTATCTTTTAACTTGATATTTACTCATTTTAATTCTACTATGTGTCTGCCTGTTAATAAGGATACTTTTATGTAATGGGCATCTTTAAAATTTTTACTTATTACTTCAGCTACATCTTCCATAAACATTAATTTACCAGAAACTAATTTTCGTATTAATTTTCTAGCTTCATATAATTCTACAAAATCATTTTTAAAACCTACCGTTATATAAATAAAGTCAGGCATCTTATTTACCGGACAAAACGTAATAATAGGCAACCAGTGTGATATTAGGATATATTGATCCATAAAAAGCTCCATAATACTGTTAATATAAAACCCGTAAACCATGAATTTGAAAACCATTCCCATTCATCACCTAAGCTAAACCTTTTATTTTTAAAAGGATATAATAAAGGTGGAGCCCAAGTTGTACCATGAGTAGGTATATCTAAAAATAAATGACTTAATAAAACAAATAATACTAAACCATTACCTGCATAAAACCAGTATAAATACCCAAAGATAACCGTAAGCGTAAGGCAATGAGTAAAATTATATAGCCTAGTAGGGGTAAACTTACGCTTAACCCCTAGCACTAAATCTGGCATGACTCCAACTATAGCCCCAAGTACAGGTTTTCCATAATAATAACCTGTACTTGCTCCTGCAATAGCATGTGAAATAATATCCATTAAGCTACACTTCTTGATATATCGTAATTTGAAGTCAATGGTAAATCCATTAAACCCTCATTCCACGCACGAATAACTAAAGGGTCTGGTAAACCTGCTTTTTCAAAACCATCTGCACGAAGTACATTAGCATGATTCATATCCGTAGGTGGATATTTTCCATCATAACTTGTGTGGCTATAAGCTAATGCTTCCCAAGCTCCTGGAGTTCTATATGCAACTTTTACAGTTTCAGCTTTTGAAAGATTCATTAAAGGAGCTATAATTTGTAAAGCACCTGCTTTTAAAGGTTCCAAACCTAATCCAATATTAGCAGTATCTTCAAATAAGCATCTAAAGTTATCAGTACAATCAGGGTAATTTGCATTATCCTCTTGGCATATACCTGTATAAATATGGCTACAACCTAATGAGACTGCTCTATTAACTGCAATAGTTAGAAACAACATGTTACGCATTGGAACAAAGGTATGTTCAATTCTATTACCAATAACTGATTCCATTTGTTTAGCATTTTCATAACGCTCAAGTCCAATACCACCCTGAGTTAAGGGGGATGTTGATACTAAAGTATTTCTAATATTAATAATTTCAAAACTATCTACTTCAGCTAGGATAGCAACTTCACCAGCAGCTTTTAATTCAATAATATGATTCTGACCATAATCAAAACTAACTGCATGGACTTCATCAAATTGTTCTTTTGCAAGAAATAAACAGGTTGTAGAATCCTGCCCACCTGAAAGGACAACTAAACATTTACTCATTATTCAACTCCGATTATTTTATGGATTTGTAGGTTTAAAATGTAACCATATTCTAAACAGCTATCTATAACAGCAGTTAAGTTTTTACAATTTTCAGTTTCATTATAAGAATCTTCTGGTTGTAAATAGAGTAAACCTATAAAATCATTTCTAGGTCTAGCAACTTTAAATGAATTAACTGGAAAACCTAATACTGCATTTGGTAAACCATCATCTTTATTTACATCATTGTGGTTAAGAACATATTTATAAGCACATGCTTCTTTTTCTATACGTTCATTAATTTTTATTGTTTTTGGGGAACAAACAATATAACAACCATGCCTAGCAAATATATTAGTAGCCCAAAATCTATCTGTTGGTGGTATAGTTCCATTTGTTTCAACTTGAACATAAAAGTTTTCTTCAACTAAAAGTCTTAATAAAGTTGCAAGGTTTTGTCTAAAAGGCTCACCGCCTGTAATAACAACTAAACCTTTCTTTTGATAATCCTGAACAATTTTTATAATTACTTCAGGTTTTAAAGAAGTTCTATGGGTAGTGTAATCTGTATCACAATTTGGACATTGAAGATTACAACCAGCTAAACGGATAAACACACAAGGTGTACCAGAAAAAGGTCCTTCACCTTGAATTGTTTTAAAAATGGAATGTACTTCTAATAAGGGGTTATCTGACCGATGTTCAGATTTTTGATTATTTATCATATAAGCCTTGTGGTTTCTTAAACTAGGGGGAACAAAACTTATAGGGAGCTAAATTAATAACTCCCTATTCAATTATTTTTAAGAATTAAAACCGTGATATTTTTTATAAGCCCAAAGTTCAGGGGATATATTGGCAGGGTTAATAAAGGATTCAATCCCTCCTTTATCAATATAACTATGTTTATCAATAACTTCTTTTAAATCTGAAGTCTTACATAGTTCACCTTTTTCATTTGAAATTGAAGTAATTAAACTCCAAATTGCAAAAGCTGAAGTATTCGGTGAAGGAAGTTTTACACCGTTTTGAGATTGACGTTCAGGTTTAGGAGCAGCTTTAGCAGCTTTAGCAGCTTCTCTTTCCGCAGCTTTAGCAGCTTTTTCATCTAATTTAGCTTGTTTGGCAGCAGCTCTTTGAGCAGCTTTTGCTTCTTTTTCAGCAACCTTAGCAGCAGCTTTTGCAGCTTTTTCTTTAGCTTTTTCCTCAGCCAATGCAGTTTCCAATGAAACTTCACCTTCTAATTCAGCAATACCTTCTTCCATCAAATCTAAGTTGTCTTGATCTTGTGACATTTTATTATCCTATTTTGGTTAGTGTGGTTGTTTTTACAGCAAGGTTAGTATATTTTAATTAAAACTTAATTGCAAATGTTATTTACGTTATTTTTTAAAATGGGAATTCATTTACATCAAAATAAACGGAACCTCCTGTTAAAGGAATAGGATCATCATATTCTACAAACTTAGGTTGTTCTTCAAAAATAACTTCTACTATTTCAGGATATTTTTTATTAGTCCATACTTTAATTTTATCTGGTTTTTTTAATGAATCTATTAAATACATAGCAGCTAAAATAGTGTCTGGTGATTTTGAATTAGCTCTTAATTGCCACCATTGATTAGCTTTATTTTTTGCAAACCCTTCATGTTCTATACAAATATATTCACTGAAGATTTTTAAATTACTATAATAACTAACTTTTAAACTTGGTTTAGAACCTAGCTTTGTATGCTTTGCATAACTAATATGATCCACTTTAAATGTTTCTATTAAAGGTAAGTCCCCTTTAATAAGTTCATGGGTTCCAGCTTCAGTATTAATTTTAACAACCATTGTAAATTCAGCATCACAATAGGTGCAATTCCTTGCACTGGCATGGTTATAACAGTTACAGCTATTACATAGCTTAACGGGTGCAGTACCAGCCTTGTCCCCTTTTCGTTTTGGCAAAACAGGGTCATTAATAGGTCCTAAACGCCTAGTGTTACCAGCAAAATCTAAAACTAAACAATTTTCTTTACCCGTTTCAGGACTAGGTCTAGTTCCACGTCCTAATAGTTGTACCCACAAATTAATAGATGTAGTTGGTCTTAATACTATGATTAAATCAATAGCTTTATGATTGAACCCAGTAGTAAGGACGTTATTATTAACAACAGCTCTGAGTTTACCAGATTTAAAATTCTCAATGTATTCATCACGTTCTTTGCCCCCAATTTTAGAATGAATAGCTTTACATTCAATACCAAGTTCAGTTAATATTTCTGCAATGTGGTTACAATGTTCAATCCCTGAACCAAAAATTAACCAATGCTTTCTATCATGTGCTAATTCCATTGCTTCTTTTAAAGCTTGAAAAGTTATTTCATATTTATCTACGGCTAATTGTAAATCACCTTTAGCATAATCCCCATCACTTCCTAATTTAACACCAGTAGTATCCAATATTAAATTGGTTTGTTTTGGTATTAAAGGAGCCATATACCCTTCTGCAATCAAACGATTGAAGGATTGCATATCCGTAATATCATAACAAAAATCAGTAAAAATACCATCTTCAGTTATTTTGCCATGCCCCATTCTATAAGGAGTGGCTGTAAAACCTATTACTTTTAAATAAGGGTTAGAAGCTTTTAATGCACCAAGAAATTTCTTATACATTGTTTCATCATTAGGATTAACCAAATGAGCTTCATCTATGATTATAATATCTACTTTACCAAACTTAGCATAGTCTTTATGAATAGAAGCAATACCAGCAAAGATAATCTTTTTATCATAATCCCTTTGATTAAGGGCTGCCGAATTTATACCTGCTGGAGCGGTAGACCACATACCTAGTAATTCTTTAAAGTTTTGTACTATTAGTTCTTTTACATGAGTAAGTACTAAAACTTTTTGGTGCGGATAACGATAAAATGCTCTCATTAAAAACATTGAAATACATACACTTTTTCCGCAACCAGTAGGTATAGCACAAACAGGATTACCAGTATGATCTTCAAAGTAATTAAATAAAGCATCATTACATTCTAATTGATAATAACGAGGTTCAATCATTTCTTTACCTTTTTAAATTGACCGCATTTATTTCCTGGACTAAACTCAAACATATAGCAATGGTGGTTGTCTTGATAATCTTCATTAACATAACGAGAGTACATACAGTTTTCACAATCAGCATCAGGTATTAATGCAGGGTCACTTCCTATAACGGGAAGGTTTATTGGTTCAAAAAATATATCACACCATTTCATTATGCAATTCTCGAATAAGTATTACATCCTTTTAATTGTGTTTCTTTTGAAATTATTTCACCAGTAAAGTTACATAACCATTCCCCATTGTCTATAGGCATAGCAAATGTACAAGTACGGCAGTTATAATCTGGTTCAGCGTTAAGATGACAAACTGGTCTGTGGTCACAAAATTTACATTTATAATATCCAGGACTACTATTTAATTTTTTTGGTGGTTCATCCATAGCTATTAATGAATTTGCTAAATCTAAATGGCTACTAGCAATTTCTTTATTAGCCACAATAATTTCAGCATACAATTTATCTGTATTTTTATTTACTGCCATGTAAAGCCCAACAGGAATATTCATTTTTTCCATATAAATATTCATCTGTATCACATGCTCAGGTTTAGTTTCTGCTACACCGTCTTTTTCTAAAGCTAAGAAAGATTTTTCACCATGCGTTTTAAACTCCGCCAAAACATACTCATTAGGATAATCAGGTATATTAAAGACAATACCGTCACTACTCCCCCCGAAATGCCCAGAACTATGGCTAATTCTAAATTGTTTGCCATTTTCATCTTGTTGATATACCTCACATCCAATAGTTAAAAGAATTGCTATAAATCTAGCTTCCTCAAGATGTCCACGATTAAACAAACGTAAAAGACGCCCATCGTAATTAGGACGAGTAAACCATCGAAACCCGTACCAAATAGCCCGTTTACATTCTCCACCAATGAGTGAAGCTCCCATATGACTTCTGAATGGTGTGTTATCGGGAGAATAAGCATCCCCGATATGGCTAATAACTTTGCCAAGATTTTCACGGTATTTTGAACCTTGATCTTCATTGATTTTTTGCTCAATAAGAGCAAGTGTTTTTTGTGCGATATGGACATTATTATTCATAATATAAGCCCACGTCTTAGGTGGGCTTAAACTCCTATATTAAAGGATTATTTTGTCATCCAAGCAGGTGGTTGACTTGGGTCAAATGTTGCATCTACAACTGGTTCAGCTACAGGTGCAGGAGCTACAGCAACAGGAGCTACTGGTACAGCAACAGGAGCCACTAAAGGTGCAGGAACTACTGGTGCAACCAAAGGTGCAGGAGCAGCAGGAGCTGGTACAGCCCATGCTTGAACAGGTGCTTGCCCTAGTATAGCAGGTGGCACACCCATTGCAGGTGGGATAACCGCAGGAATTGGCTGAAGAACTGGTGCAGCAGGTGGCAATGTGGCTACAGGTGCAGCGGTAACAGTTGCTACAGCTTCATTGATATTCTTATAAGCAATAATATCATTAGTTGGTGCATAACCTTCATCTTGAAGAATTTTAACTCTTATTTTTAAAGGTATATTATGCAACATAGTACTATCAACTACATTAATAACTCCAACTGCATGTGCAATAGCGGATAATTGCCCAAGTGCTATTCTTTGTGCAACTTCATTAGCGTTACGAATATTGTAACGTCCATAAACTGAACGACCAGTAAAAGAACCATCCGCTACTTTAAAACGCAGTCTTAAAAAAGCACCATCACCATTTTTAGTTGGTGAGATTTCACTATCATCAATAAGAACATTATACCAACCTTCTGGTAATGGATCTAATACACCGCTATCAGGTGTTACTTCCGCAGCATTAAAATTTAATAAAGCCATACTAATTTCCTTAATTACAGGTTTGAAAAAGAGTGTCTATAGCACCTGATAAGCTATAGACACATTATGTTACCGTGTATAAACGTCAATGCCAGATACAGCATGTAACGCTTGTGCAAAAGCATTCCAACCATTTGTGGGTGGAGCTGGTATAGGTAATTCACCTATTAAACCGAATCGGTTTCCAGCAAGGTAAGCAGGTGTTCTTGATACAGCTAACACTCTACCTTTATTTTGTGAAATACCTCTACTTGAATCTTTTGAATTACTTTCAATAAGATATAATGGTTCATAAAGGAAACCAATAACATCAGCCCATTGGGTAAAGATTTCACGTTTACCGTAAGTTTTTTGATTCTTTGGTGAATGTAATAGTATTTCCCAACTATCATATTCCCCAACAGTAGGGTCACTTATTTTAGCACTAAAGACGTGTGCAGTAAGCACGATATTAATTCCACCGTACACAGCAAGAACATCAAGTTGTTGTAAAAATTCTTCAAATAAAGAATTTGCCATCGTGTAAGCCTTACCATATCCACCATGAGCTGATTCCATTGTAACTGATTTATTTTTGCCACCTTTACTACTTGGTTCTAATCTTAAAACATATTCGTGTATTAACCTTTCTAATGCCGTAACAGAATCAAATGCTAATGTTTTATAAGGGAATTGACCAGCTTGTGCATAAGTAGTAATCTCAGTAAGTAATTGTACTACATCCTCATATTTACTTAAAATAGGAACTTTAGCAACATTAACACCAGCATAACCAACTTCCATCGGAATTAACAACGTACTTGGAGCGTTACAAGCTAATGTAGTCTTGCCCATTTTTTCTTGACCAGCAATAACCATACGGATACCAGTACTGGAAACACCTGTGGTTATACTATTTAAAATACTCATTTTAATTCCTTAAAGTTCAACGTAACTGTTTTCTAACAAATTTTCTATATACTTTCTTGCTTCAACAAAATCAGATTTTAATTCACAAGCCTTAATTGTTTCCATAGCTTCAGCAATAAAGTCTTTGCAAAACTGCATCTGTTCATAATACCTTTCACAACGAGCATCTAATATTTCAATTTCTTTTTCTAAACTTTTAGTATTATCAATTTCTTTTTCAAGCATGTCCCTAGTAGTAAAATCAAGGTCCAAATACTTTAATCTTTCAGCTAAACTAAAATTACTAGGAATGTTCATAACATATCCTCTTCATTTCTAATTGATTGGTAAGTTGCAAATCTAGGTTTATCCTTAATACCTTTAGGAAAGAATTTAAACTTAATTGTTTTACCAATTAACTCTTGTTGATTACCATAATAATAAATTCTATCATCATGATTCATATTTCCAGGACTTACAACAATTTCATAATCTTTACTAAAAATAAGATTATCATTACTATCAAAAATATCATTCTTTAATCGGCAAATTAAATTTCCTACCATGCCATTACCAATTTTATTTTCTTGGTGGCTACTACGAAATGATTTTCCTAATTCATTTACTTGTTTTACATTAAGGTTTTCTTCACCTTCTGTAATGCTAACCACAATAGCTTCAGCATCCATGAATCGCTTAACACGAAGTAAACCGCCTTCTTTAGCTGTACTACGTCCCTGTTTATAACTGCCATGAGGATCACGAATAATTAATCCTTCATAACCTTGCATAAGCCAAGTTTCTTCCCATTCATTTAACTTTTCCATGTTATCAACTAAAATAAAAGGTAATACGTCTACATTAAGTGAAAATAAAGGATAACTCTTTTTAATATTTTGAACTTTAAATGTAGCCTGTTCTAATCTTTTATAATAAGGTAAACTAATAGTTTCTTCATTTATTAAATCAAAAATGTGCCAAACAATAAGTGGATTACCCACTATTGTTCCTAAAGCACTACTTGTCAATCTACACAAATCAGGGTGCGTTGGATTCCACCCTAAAACCATCTCACCGTCAAGCCCTTTAAATATGGAATCACCAAAACAATGGTTTGTATAAATATTCTTATGTTGTTTAAGGCTACGACCAGTAAGTTTATCTTTTAAATACATTGCACGAACACCATCAATCTTAGGTTGAATCATGCAAGGAAATTTAATTTTTTCTAAGTTTGCATCAGATGCAAGCATTGGTTTCATTACTATTTTCCTAAAAAATGCCCTGCCGAAACAGGGCGAGTGGGCTGAGGGAACAGCTATTCTTCAAAACCTTGTTTTTTTGCTGAAGCAGGAAGTACAATTTTCATTTGTGGTGAACCTTCTTTAATAATAAGGAACTGGTCAACCAACTGCAATTCTTCTTCAGTTAAGCAACGGTATTGTTTAAGTTCAAGTTCTGGTAAAAACTTAACCATTTTATCGGAACTAATACCTGCTTCATCAAGTTGTTCCTTCATTGCAAGAAATGCAGCTAAATCAACTTTTCTACTGATTGGCATGGTGGCGTTAAGCACCCAACCTTCTTTTAAGTCAACTTTGTTAGTGCCTTCTTTTGGATCAGGGAACGCAGCTTTAAAAATTTCCATTCGTAACTTATTTTCTTCATCACGCAGTATTTTTAAATCTTCCTGCATTTTGTACCAAATTTCTAACTTACGGATATCAACGCTCATTTTTACTACTCCTAATAGGATTGGTGTGGTGGATAAATTTTATTTTTGTTACGGCTTATAATAACACAACCGTTAATTATTGCAAGCGTTATTTAACGCTACTAACATCTAAGATACGGTAAGACTTACCATGAAATTTAAACGCAGTAGAGGTTTCATTGGAATTCATTTCTACAATATAACCACTATCACATAAGGATTTAATGGTGCTATCCAATGCTTTACCAGAACCATACTGGTATTTTTCAAAAGGTGGACAATTACAAATTTTCATTTGTAGGTATTTTCTAGAAACAATGCCATTAGTTCGCATAGCTTCTATTACTTTGTAACCAGCGGAAGGTTGTTCCTGTAAATACTTTTTCATTATATTAAGTAATTTACGCTCCCTTGCATTATCGCTAATTCCAATTTCACCACTTGCCATTCTATTTTCTGTCAAAGCAATGTCCCTTCTAATTAAATATAAAGCCCACCTCATGTGTTCTTCATTTATAACAGGAAACATAAAATTATCACCAACAGCAAGAACTCCAGCCATTTTGGTAACTTTTAATGCAGCCCTGTTCCACATTTGTCGCCATGATTCATCTTCTGAACTATTTATTTGTGCATCACATTCTAATTCAAATTCAGCAATCATCTTTGCAGCTATACTATTTCTTTGTACGCTTGTATTCTCACCTCTATTAATTAGCATTGCACAATGAGAACACAATTCAGCTATTGAATCCCCTAAAGCTTTATCAGGCTCCCTTATTTGATTAGTATTCAAAGGAGGTCGTTCCCCTAAATATTCAACTAAGTTAAAACGAGATAAAAAACCATCGGACATCATACTAGGAGTTAAACATTCATAAAATGTTCCAGGAGTTGTTTCACCAATCATGGAATAAGCTACACCAGAAACAGATGCTATATTGTTATCCTTACTGGAATAAGTTAAACCTCCAACAATAGATTGCGGACCTGATTTTTGGTATAAATCAGTCATAACAGTTCTTAATGAGTGCATAGCAGTATCACGTCCATCATCTTTAGCTAAACGTGTTAATTTACGTCCCCATTCCCCAGCAACATTAACAAAACTATTATTATCTATAACAGTTTTTACTAAAGCTGGACCCGAAGCAAATTCTGTAAAGTTTACAAATCGCATACAAACAGGATCACGACTTGTGGCAGCAGCCATTAAGGATGAAATACCACTATGCAAAGCTTCTTTACCAACACCCGATCTAGCTATAAGTATGATATACATATTAAGCCCAGATTGCGTAATTGAATAAGCTTTACCACATATACCAGCCAATAAACCTAACGCAGCTACAATAGCCACTTCCTTTACAGGTCTTGGTGCTGAATTATAAATGTAACGTGCAATTACACCAGCAAATCCAGGTGGGTATTCTAAACCCTCAGTATTGCCAGAGGTATCTGGTATATCAGATTTAAATTTTTCAGCAAAAGAAGTGGATGCAGGTTTATCATATAAACTGTCATTAGTATTCTTATCACTATGTAGAAATTCACTTGGTTTTTTAAAACCTTGTAATTCCATAACTAAATCAGCAGCAATGGATATTTGACTTAAGTCTACTTCAACCTTATTTTGTTCTCTCGTACGAATAACACGCAAAGTATTATTAAGATACTTATCATCCCTTACAGCTTTTTCTCGTTGCCCTAAAGCACTCATTCTAAATAAACGCCTACATTGTGCATTAGATTGACTATAAAAGGTGAACATAGACAACAAAGCTAAATCAGCTTCCGACTGTGACGGATAACCTGAAATATCCCCATTACATAACTGATTGAATTTATCCTTATTAGCTGCGTTAATAGCTAACTCAATAATCTCATGGTCTTCCATTTCCTGTGGTAACTCTTCCAAACCTGTCTTAACAACCTGCGGTTTCATCTGCAACTGCATGTTATCCAAAAAGCTTTGGGCATCCACAATAGGGCGATTAACTAACGTATTTCCAGTACAAATCATATAGCGTTCTTGGCTATACACTTCAATACCATCCCTACGCATACCAGAACCAATATTACCTCTCACCCAAATATGAACGCCTTTTCCATATTTAGAATGTTCAGTATAACTATTTAAATTCTGTACGATGCTCCAATACCTATCAAAATGGTCTTGTGTAGTCCATTTAGTTTTATCTATTGGTTGCAGTTTTCTTTTTTGACTTTCCTCATCTATTACATCTAAATCAATGCAAGTAAAAGGGTCATCCTTACTTAAAACATAACCGAAGTTTAAATTTAAAATCTTTGAATAATGAATAGCTTCTTCAAATGTTAATAAATATGTAGAATCAGTTACTGAGATATTAAATATATTTGATCCATTTGTTGATAAGGGAGCTTTATTTTCGCCACTTAAAGCCCATTGCCGTCTTGATTTTAAATCATTTGGAATTTTACTGAACGGCATAACCTTTCCTTTTTATTTTACTAAACCACGTCTTTTGTTAAGGTGTAATTCTAAAACTTTAAGTAAAGGCATCAAAGGCTCTCTTTCCCAAATTGTTAATTGAACTCCAGGAACCTCAATGGCATTTGGAAGTTTGCCATTATTTTTCCAAGCTACAATAGTAGCTCTTGGTATATCCAAAAGTTTACATACCTCACTAGAAGTAATATATTTAGCATTAAATAATTCTGAATGACTCATTATAATTTTCCTATTTTGAAAAGCGTTACAGTTTAATAGGATTAAATTGTAATTGCAAATGTTAATTTTAATCTATGGTATTCTTTTTTAAACCATTTTTAAATAGGAAATCATCAATAGTACGTTTACATTCTTCAATAGTAAATTCTCTAATCCATTCTCTACCATTATCTAAAATTTGATACCATTCGATATCCTTAGATGTTCGCCTTTTAGGAACAACAGTTCCATGTTGATTTAACTTCCAATCAGCACAGCCATTGTAACAAGCAACTATCTCAAAACCTTTATACTTCACGATTCTTTTTCCTACGTTTTAATTCTCGATTAGCATAGCAAATTAATCTATTTACTTCAGAAGCATGCTTTTTAGATGCTTCAATTAATTCCTTTATTGACTCACTAGATTGAGCTGCTAATAGTTCTTTTATTTCTTCTTTAGTTTTCAGTGTTGATTGCAAAATTTAACTCCCTTTTTAGTTAAAAGTTTTTTCAATTCTTTTTCACTTATTTCCATTTCATTTAGTTCCTGTATTGATGAATTAAGGTAAAAACTTTTTAATTCATCCTCAGTAGCTTCTTGAGTAATGGTTAGTGATAACAATGTTATTAGATAATCTTTATACTGCATTTTAATTCCTTAAAAAGTAAGAGTGCTGGCGTATTAATTGGCTCATACAATCTAGCCACAGAGTTTAACTTTACTATTAATCCAATGAAGAATGCCGTTTATTAATAGTAGAGCATTAATACTATTGCAAGCTGCCAGCGTAGCCTTTGCATCCATGCTAGGTGATTTCCAAGGAGTAGTGGCTCCGGCTGTCTGGTTATTTAATCGTAATCTGGGTCAACGTCATTATGATGATCCGAAATTTGTCGTTCAATATCACCCAAAGTTTCCTCATTCAAAACAAGAATAAGGTCTACTTCACCACACATTACTGAATGGATTTCAATCACTTCAGGTTCATCAGGATAACTACCGTCCCAAGGACCTGTATAAATTCCAGCTATAAAAGAACTGTAATCATACTCAACTTCCATGTCAAACCCTGCTACTACACATTCTGTTTTAAGTGTCATTTTAGGTCATCTCCCAAATCGTGATTTTGAAAAGAAGTTTTATTTGTGGGCAACTCCAATACTTCAAAGATTTTGGCAGGTATAGATCCACCACTTGCATTATCATCTATAATGAAAGTGCCTGAACGGGTCTTGTGTAACTTAAAGCTATTTCTATCCTGCATAAACTTACCGCCTCCAATAAAACCAACGATAAGACCAATTATAAATACAGCTACAACATTCTTAATATCCATCATATTCTCCAATTAAAAGTATTTTCTACGCCATTCGGCAAAATCATCATCTTCAGGGTGGGCATACATTCTGCCATCTTCACCTAAGTAACAGAACCCATTGTAGCAATTCTGTATATGAAGCAAATCTTCTATCATTACGTTAGCACCTTCTGCCATACCAATCCATCGGTCTTCCGATTGCCTAATCCAACTGGCAACTTGCTCAGAACGAACACGCAAATCCTTTAAACGGTCACTAACGTGAATGATAAAATCTTGGTGGCGTTCTAACGCCTTAACTACTACTTTGGTCGGATTTTTTCTAGCCATTGACTTGAATCCCCTTTGTTAGGATAAATTAAATAAATACTACCTGCATAATATACCAACTAAATTTAACGCTTGCAAGCATTATTTTACAAGCGTTATCTTTACCAATCTTTGCCAAGTCTACAAATTGGCTATATGGTGCTTAAGGTATGCTAAAGTTACAGCTCTTTTTGTACCAACAGGCAATCCTAACGTCTCACAAACTATTGTATTTATGGAACTACGAAATTTAATTCCTTTTATTTCAAGTCCCAAAGCTGATTCAAGACTTAAAAGTTTAAACTTTTGAATTTGTTCTGTTGTATTTAATACAGCACTCATTTTATTCCCCTTATATGTAGGACGGTTTAATACCATCTCTTAATCGTATCCAATGTGAAGTAACCATTTCACCATCCACGATTGGAAAAACAGTTACCCACATTAATTCTTCTTCATCCATTTCAATGTCGCAATCAACTCCAATTCCGTCAAAAACAAAAGAAAGGGTTGTTGACAGTTCATAACCATCATCTTCAAAGCTATAAAGCATTGAGTCAATATCTTCCAAAATAATTTCTTTATTTTGGATTACAGCTTTATCCCATAGGTAAAATTCATTCATTTTAATCTCCTAGAAAAACTAATTCATCAAATTCTTTGTTAAGTGACAATCCTTCAGTAACTTTCCAAACACGGCACTCAATAGTTACATAGACGGCACTGTGAGCTCTTGCAATATCATGATGAAAGAACCAAAACTCACCATTTTTTAAATCTTCAGTAAGTATAAGATTTACATTAGGAATAAAAGGATTTAAACCACCTCCTACCGCAGTTTGCAACCCATCAGAATACTTGTGGCTAAACCGTTCATAAGAACCATCCGGCATAACCACATAATCACCAACTCTAGGCACAACTTTGGAGTTGAATCTAAAGGTACGTTCTTTTAAAATTTTGGCATTAATATCATCTAACATCACACATCCATCCCGTGATGAACTATTAAAATTAATTCATCATCAGATTTACGAAACATACTTATGGAGTGACAGAAATGTATCGCATTATCATAGCAATGCTCATCTTCAAAAAATTCTTTATACTCATTCAATTCTTCATCAAGAATATTTTCATTTAGATTTTGAATCAGTAGCCATTCATCAGTGTAGAAATCTTTTGAAACATTTCCAATTCTGGTGTACTTTAAATCACTAGGTTTTTCAAACATTTTCTTCATCCTCCTCATCCTCAACTGTATCTAAACCAAAGAAGATATAACAAGTTTCCCACAAGTCTTCATCTTCTAGGCAAACTTCAATGGACTTGTCAAATAAAGCAGTCATATCTTTAACATTCTCAAACAATTCTTCAATAGCCAACTTATAAGCATTTTCGTCTAGATCCTCAATATGATCAGTTGACCAAGACACATTTAACATCATATCTTTGATGTCTTGGTAAGTAGTATTACCATCAACTGCAATTTGGACTACATCATTGTGGTATCCACGGAAATAATCACCAGTACAGGTGTCTAAATGATGCAGGAAATATTTTTTCTTATTCATTTGTAACTCCTAAAAATTAACGATAACGAATGTCATCCACATAGGTACTGTTTCCAATACCTATGAAGATTAAGCTGTTATAATTCTAAAACAAACACTTTAGCTAATTTTCCATACCTAAATTCTATTGAGCTAATTCCATGCTCAATAGCACCTTCTTTATTAATATACTGACCTCTTGGCATTGCACGAAAGTCTAAATCTTCGTCCCAATCAGCCAATACAGCTTTTTTAGATTTATAATCACGACCATAAGCCGGAACAACTACTAAATGACTCATTCTGTTTCCCCTTGTTAAGATAAAGTTATTTTTTATTACAGCTATAATATAGCATAAAAACTAACATATGTAAAATTATTTTACACTTGTATCTGAATTATTAATAGGTGGTAGAATTGTATAACCTTTATTTAAAAGGGTTGAGATAACTTCATAACTCTCATAATTATCAAGAACAGGAACAGCATTGACAATTTCAAGAACTTTATAATGGTTATAAGCTTTCTCAAAAGTTTTAAACTGTTTACCATCCGCAGTTTCATAGTAACTTACTTCTTTAATTTGACTCATTTTAATTCTCCAATTTTATAAAAAACCAACGATCTGCACATGAATCATATTGCTCAGGATTAAAGTACATATTTAATTCTGTAGCATGGGTAGCCACATTGTAAGTGGATACATACGTATCCAGGCAAACATCAAACAACTCAAGAATAGGGTAATCATTTATATCAAGAAATACCATAGTTCTATTTTGTTCATTATGAACAATACTCCAAACACGATAGAATTCTTGTTCATCATATTTTTCAACATAAAGATTTTTAGCAGTCGATTCAAATACTTTAGATAAATGTAAAGCTGGAATCATTTTAACATTTTTAGGATTTATCATTACCATTCCTCATTCAAATTAGTTTCGATAATAAAACCACTTTCAACTAGACCACATTCACAAACGAACGTAGTCCACTCACCTGGAAGCTTAGGGTCAACCCAGTCCGCAGTACACCACTTATTGTTGCAACCTTTGAATACATCTGTTTGAGCCTTTGCTTTTTCCATAGTATCAAAGACACCATGATTACTTTGACCTGTAAAGGACATTGCGATAAACATTTTCATTTTGTTACTCCTAGAAAATAAGCCGTCCTTGGCTATTAGATATTAAGCTGCGTTACGCAGTATTTCTTCTACCCAAAACTTATTGATTTTGGAATTGATTACTAACCATTGCTTTGAATTAACTTTGTAATCAGACAATTCACGATTTAAGGACCTGATGTATTTAGTACGTTCAGGACTTAGATATGCTTTATTTGGTTTCATGTTGGACCCTCAATTTATAATTAGAAATACCTTTTAGACGTTAGCTACCTTGCTAACTGCTATATTACATATGTTATGTATAAATAACAAGCGTTATTTTAACTATTTTATCTGCTGGAGGTTGAACGAAAATTGGGATAGGCAAGCTGGTAGTAGGCTAATGTTAAAAAAAGCCTACCACAGCTAAGAATCGGCTAAGAACGTGCCTTTTTGCGTAAAGGTTTAGGGACAGGGTTAAACTTACGGGATAATAGTAAGAATTCTTGTACTCGGTTTAAGTTTATACCGAACTCAGACTTAAGCCAGACATCAACTTCAGATTTAAGATATGTAATTCCACGTCTACCTGATATGGAAGGTGGAATCGGCTTTGGTGCGTTAGGTTCAGATAAGTATTTGCGGACATAATGTTCAGACCTGTTTATGTAGGTCATTATGTCTATTACAGAATAATATTCATCAGATATCATTTTTATTTTTACCGTTTGGATTAAAGATGTAATTGAAGCCTTGGATTAATAGTGCTATTACAAAGATTAAAAGTAATGTTGGAATTATAACCACAATGTAGACAATGGCTCTAATTATGGCGTTAAGATTAAATAATGTGGCTATCATGTTTAAATTCTTTTAGAATTAATGTGAAAGTTTAATTTTAGTTTAGCTTCTGCTATTTCAGAATCAAGTTTATATAGAATCATTTTTTTATTATGTACAGCTTGTTTCCATTCAGCTTTGAGAGTTATAAGAGTTTTATTATATTCTGCTTTATCGTCAATAATACTAGACACTGATTCTGATTCTGATTCTGATTCAGGTGGAGCAGGGTGAAGTAAATTCCATTCAGCTCTAGCTAACTTAACATCCTTTAACCACATTTCTTGTTCAGTTAAAGGAACTTCAGATTCAAAATTATCTTCATTGTTAGATTCAATATCTACGTTTGAAGAATTAAGTTGTAGATTAGGTTCGGGATTAGGGACAGAGAAGTTAAGGTTTAAGAGTGTCATTTTGATACCTTTTAAGAATTATAGTGAATGTATAATATAACATTAAAATAAATAAAGTGATAATAAAATATAAATAAATAAAGTAGGTCATTTTATTTAGAAAAATAAAGTTATAAAAGTATAGCCAATAATACAAAATCCCATTTTCTCACTTTTTATTTTTTAATTTTTGCCTCACTTTTTTTTTTTTTTTGTAAAGTATTATTTTCCCTCTAGTATAACCTTATATCCCTACTTACAAGCACTGAATCTTTTGAAGTTATAGCGTTATACATCTTCAGTTAGGCATATAAAAAGTATAGAAAAAAGACATTAAACTATTTTTTTATTTTTTCTTACTAAGATTTATTAATTTAAAATCTGTAATTTATTAATTTAAAATCTGCAATTAGCGTTATAAAAGTTATAAAATTATAAAAATACATTGTTTTTATTATTAACATATGGTAACATAATTATGCGGTAAAAACGCAATTCTATAACTTTATTCTGGGGAACAAAATGAAAAAAACTGTATCTAAATATGAATTTTGCAGTGATTCTGCATTAACTGACAATTTTTCTTATCATGGCATAGAAGCCTTGTTTGACTGGTTTGAAGAGTGGGAAGAATCCTGTGGTGAGGAATTTGAGTACGATCCTGTTGCTATAAGAAGCGATTTCACAGAGTTTGCAAGTATACAAGAAATCGCAAATTACTATACAGAAATACCATTGCCACCTGAAAAGCTGGATGAAGATGATGATACTGACTATGAAGAAGAAGCATTAGAATGGCTTCGAGATCGTACTTCGGTGATTGTGTTCGAGGGTGGAATTATATTGCAGGATTTCTAATGATACAGTTCCTAACGATAGTATTTATACTTGTGGTTATCTATACGCTTAGAATAATGATGCAAATTTTCTACGCAATATTTCTACCGGAACAAATGAAACCTGTACAGCAAAGACGCAGGAAATAAATCTAAGCCTTCTTCGGAAGGCTTTTTTATTTTTATTCAGTCTAGTCTAATCCAATCCTTATAAAAGAAAAGAGCAGACTAGATTAGACTCAGGGAATAAAAAACCCTCTTTCGAGGGTTTAATCTTTAAAGGACGTAGTTCTTTTCCTCAGGTGGTTCTGGGAAGTCGTCTTCATAAATTTCCGTTACAGTTCCAGAGGTAGTATCCCAATCTCCGTAATCATCTCGGCAATCAATTTTAGAAACAATATCTCCTACTTCTAAATCCAAAGAGGAATATCCTTTAATCTTTCCATCAATTATTACAATCATTATTCTTCTCCAAATTCTAAATCTGCAGCTATTTGGACGAGTTCCTTTAGCCGAGTTCTAATTTCATATAGTTCCACGCAATGAGCAAGATCACCTTTTACATCTAAGGAATATGAAAGAATAGCAAGCTCTGATATGTGGTTATTCCAAGTTCTAATATATTGTTCCCTAGATTTAGCAGTACTCATTTCGCATCTCCTTCAACTAAGACCTGAGTCTCGTTTCTGTATTCTTCGGTTATTTGCCATTTGGCAGATTGTTTTTTAGCAAGAGTAATTAGTTCATGTAGATCGCCAATGGCAATGTCGAACCAGTCGCCTTCTAGATTAAAGTATTCTTCATTGATCCAGACCCATAATGTACACATTCTAATCCCCTCAAAATTGGTAAAGATAAACAGCAGTAAGAACCATAAATAGTCCAATAGAAAAGGCAGACATGTAAATGTCCATCTCACGAGATTGTTCCCTCTTTTCAGCAGACGGGAGGTTTTTGTAGTCTTTCATTTTGTACTCCGGTTAAACATAGCAACATTGCTATTTTATACAGTCTAAAATAAACCGTATAAAATAGCAGGGTATAAATACCCTGCTATTAATAACCTTTTTATACCGCTTTATGATTTTTTAGCCATTTTTTGTAACTGTTTACTTCAATGGCTAAATTATTGTCATTTACATACTTTTCATCATTTAAACCATACTTTAAGCACATACGGCTTAAGTCGTAAACCGCAAGCTTGGTTACCGTGTTTATATCAACTTCAAGCCGTTCGCAAGCTTGCCATATTGAATAAGCACTTGTACCCAATTTAGGGTATTTATCGCCATAACCTTTACTATTACCGAATACATTTATTTTTGTAGCAGTAACTGGCTTGTTACTGCTTACGGTTGGTTTAATGCCGGCTAATTCATTTTGAGCGTATTGAATGGCAAGTGCGTTATAAGTTGCCAAATCATTAGCTAATTTATAGGCTTTAACTGTATGGGCATATGTAATCGCCCGTGTTTTTAAAGTTGGCAACTTGCCATTAATAACCATTGGCAAGTTTACTGATTGAGTTTTTTTAGTTGCTACTTTAGCCATTTTAATCACCTTTATTAATTGAGTTATAACTAACACGTGTTAGCCAAAATAATATAAAGCAGTAAGCATGCCAAGTGTCCCCAAAAAAATTAACTACTTATAATTCAATAGCTTACAATAACCTACTATCATACTAGGTTATTATGTTGCACCATACAAGTGCAAGTTTTGCACCATACAAGTGCAAGTAACATAAGCTATTGATTTACATATGTTATTTATTCTTTCATTGCACCATACAAGTGCAAGTTTTAATAAACCCTTATATATCAATAGGTTACAAGGTAGGACCTCCCATACCCGATTTTTTTGATTTTGAGGGGCGGTCTACCACCCACAACTTAGACTCTCATTTTAGCTACCTAACACTTGTAATGTACACTATTCCTCATTCTGAAAAATATGGAGATCCTCATATTAGCTGCATAACGCCCGTTACCTATCCGCAAACCTTATTTACCATGTACCTTGTATTGTGGTTACATCTGTGCTAATGTACCCAAAATTCCTAATCACCTATACCTATACCCTATGAGCGTTATATCTTATACTGAATTATGTGAACTTGTTGAAGCTGGCGTTATCAATGCTAAACCTAGCCAAATTAATGGAAGCTCAATAGACTTAACCTTAGACAACATCATTCGCACAGAATCACCTAACACTCATGGCAAGCCAATCGACTTAGCTATCAAAGAAAATATCATTACTGCCCCGATTGACCTTACAAATTCGCCTTTTCACGGTAGTTACATTTTGCTACCTAACGAGATTATTCTTGCTTCATCATTTGAAATTTTTAATTTGCCTCATAATATTTCAGCCGAATATAAATTAAAATCATCAATGGCTCGTAATGGACTTGAACATTTAAATGCTGGTTGGTGTGATGCAGGTTGGACTAATAGTAAATTAACTTTAGAACTTAAAAACGTGAATCGTTTTCATAAGCTATTATTAACTGTGGGTATGCCTATCGGTCAGGTCATATTCTACAAACATGAACCTGTACCTTTTGAGAAATCATATTCTGTTAAAGGTCAGTACAACAATCAAACTGAAGTTACTGAATCTAAAGGAATCCGGTGATGGTAGATAGCAACGAACAACGAGAATTAATTAGGCAGACTGTTAAAGAGACTTTATTGTCTTTGGGTATTGAAGTAGACGACCCTATTAAAGTTCAAAGGGACTTTCAGCATTTAAGGGAATGGCGTGAAACTACTGAAGCTTTAAAGTCTAAAGGGTTAATGACATTGTTTGGGGTTATTCTAGCAGGTGTTCTAGGGTTTATTTGGTTAGGTTTTAAAGGTTCAATAGGTGTTAAATAATGAAAGATATTTATGATGCTGATATTCAACGGTTTCACAAAGAATATAATTTGCCTTTTGACTGGACTTTGTTAAAAGCTCAGTTATTTCAAGAGTCAGGTTTAAACCCTGAAGCTTGTAGCCCAGTGGGTGCTAAAGGTTTGGCTCAGTTTATGCCTGCTACTTGGGATGAATACACTGTTAAGTGTGGTTTACCTGCTAAAACTAGCCGTAGTAATGCTGTTGCTTCAATTCAGTGCTGTGCTGCGTACATGAGGGCGTTAATTACGCAATGGAGTAGCAAAAGGACAGAGGTTGACCGCTATAATTTAGCTTTGGCTTCGTATAACGCTGGTTTAGGTAACTTATTGAAAGCACAGAAGATGGTACATGGTGCTAATGACTATACTACTATTATTTCAGCATTAAAATTTGTTACAGGGAATGATAATGCTTTACAAACTACAGATTATGTGGTTAAAATAAATGAGTTTCATAGATTATTGAACAAGAAATAACATTAATTTAGAATTGTGGTAACTGTAACCTTGGATACACTCAGGATGAAATTAAATTTCCAGTTACCACACTTGTAGGTTACGTTAAAAGTGATGAACCTTAAAGACGTTAGTTGGGATTAACGTAACCTCAACTTATTATAGGAAGCGAAGATGAATTTATGGGGAAATGAAGGGCAATTACCTCTATCAGAAAGGGAACAAGCTCTTAGAAATGAATTTGTGCGTCAATATTTAATTGATTTTGATGCAGTACTGGCTTGTATGCGAGTTGGTTTTACTAAAGCTTTCGCTGAAGATTATGCCGTTAGGTTTATGTCCGAGCCTTATGTTCAAAAACGGATTACTGAACTTAGTTTGGAGTCCCCTCAAGATGAACAAGAACAGGAAGAACTCGATAAGCAACTTACTTTGTCAGTATTACGACAGGCTGCTACGAACGGACCTTATAGTTCGAGGGTTGCTGCTGCTGCAAAGTTGGCTTCTATACTAGGTATGGATAAACCTATTGCTAGTACACTTGATATTACCAGTAAAGGTGGTGTTATGGTGGTTCCTGGAATTAGTAACGTAGATGACTGGGAAGAAAAGGCGATTAAAACTCAACAAGACTTAATAGATGCTGCACAAGAATGAGAAATATAGAAGCTGATAGAAGGGCGAGAAGTTTACAGTTACGCCCAAGACCTTCTTCCAAAAATAGTAAATGGAAAATGGTAATAGAACCGCCAATGGACGATATGGATTATGTTAGAATGGAACGTTTGCAAAGGTTTGCTAATAATAAGACAAGGACTTTAAAATAATGACTGAAAAAATAGTCTGGAGTCCTCTTCCAGGATCTCAGACTTTAGCAATGTCATGTCCTGCTCAAATTATCGTTTATCATGGTAGTCGAGGTCCGGGAAAGACTGATTCTCAGTTAATGCGGTTTCGTGCTAAAGTTGGACAAGGTTATGGTCGGCATTGGCGAGGAATTATCTTTGATAGGGAATATAAAAACTTAGACGACTTAGTTTCTAAGTCAATGCGTTGGTTTCCTGAGTTTAAAGACGGTTGCCGTTTTATAAATTCTAAATCTGACTATAAATGGATTTGGAAAACTGGTGAAGAACTACTTTTTCGTACAGTTAAAAAGGATCAGGATTATTGGGGCTTTCATGGGCAAGAATTTCCGTTTATAGGTTGGAATGAGCTTACTAAATACCCTAATGGTAACTTATTTGAAATGATGATGTCCTGTAATAGGTCGTCATTTAGACCAGAAGATTTTCCTTTTTATATTAATACTGATTTATTGAATAGAAAAGGTTTAATTCAGTATGTAGCTAGTAACCACAAGTTTGCTGAAGAAAGATTCTTACCAGAAATCAATTTAGAAGTCTTTGCTACTTGTAATCCTCACGGTCCGGGGCATAACTGGGTTAAAAGGCGTTTTATTAGTGCTTCTCGCATGGGTGAAATCTTAAAAAATAAGGTTAATGTTTACAATCCTAGAACTCAAAAGCGTGAAGATGTATTTAAGACTCAAACTCATATATTTGGTAGTTATCGAGAAAATAAATATTTGAGTCCTGAGTATGTTGCTACACTGGAGAGTATAGATGAGCCGAATAAGAAAAGAGCGTGGCTTATGGGGGATTGGGATGTCGTGGCAGGTGGTATGTTTGATGATCTTTGGGATTCTAAGTTACATATTCTTGAGCCTTTTACTATCCCCGATACTTGGCGTATTGACCGTTCATTTGATTGGGGTAGTTCGCACCCTTTCTCAGTAGGTTGGTGGGCTGAAAGTGATGGTTCTGACGTAATATTGCCAGATGGTACTAAACGTAGTACTATAAGGGGAGATATATTCAGAATTGGTGAATGGTACGGTTGGAATGGACGACCCAATGAAGGATTACGAATGTTGGCAGGTGATATTGCTCAAGGTATCATAGAAAGGGAGCTTTCTATGGGTATTTACAAAAGAGTGCATCCTGGACCTGCTGATAATTCAATTTATGATGTAGAAAATGGAAATAGTATTGGTGCATCAATGGCTAATCCTGTTAGAATAAATGGAAATAACTATCCTGGAGTTACTTGGATACGTTCTGATAAATCGGCAGGTAGTCGTAAAGCAGGTTGGGAAAAAATGCGGTTGTATATGCGACAAGCTAAACCGCAAACTATTATAGATAAAGATACAAAAGAAAAAACTGTAATTCCTAGGGAAAAACCCGGAATGTTTATCTTTAATACTTGTAAATTGTTTATAGATTTAGTACCAATCTTGCCTAGAGATGAAATTGACCCTGATGACGTAGATACCGATGCTGAAGATCATATTGGTGATGAAGCACGTTATAAACTTTTATCCATTGGTATTGGTGCTAAAGGTGGACGAACTAAAGGAGCTCAATAATGTATTCAACTGTAATTAAGGAATTATAATGTCATTAAACTCTCAACATCCGGCTTATGCTAAATATCATGACCAATGGGTACAATTAAGAGATTTTTATAAAGGTGAAGAACACGTTAAATTAGCTGAAGATAAATATCTGCTACCCACATCTGGTATGTTGATAGATGGTATGGGTACAAATGAAATAGGTCGTAAGGCTTATGAATCTTATATAGCTAGAGCTGTATTTCCTGATTATATTAAAGATGCTGTAGAAATTTCTATTGGTTTATTGCACCAAAAAGAAGCGGTTATTGAATTACCACCTGAACTTGAAGTTTTAAGAAGTGATGCCAGTATTAAAGGTGAATCATTAAATCAATTATTAAGACGTATCAATGTTGAGCAATTAATCACTGGTCGATGTGGTTTATTACTTGATATACCTATTACACCGGATCCAACTTACCCTGTACCTTATATAGCTTTATATATTGCTGAATCCATGATAAATTGGGATGAAAGCAATGACTCTATTGATACTGATAAGATTAATATGGTTATTCTTGACGAAACAGGTTATCGTAGAGTTAATAAGTTATTTGATTGGCAAATAATGATGCAATATCGCATTTTAATTCTTGATGATAATGGTACTTATAAACAAGGTGTTTTTAATAATGATACTGGTATTAATTACGATGAAAGTTTATTAATAACTCCTGCTATTAGAGGTAAAACATTACAAGAATTACCTTTTGTATTTGTTAATTCAAAAGACTTATTACCATTGCCTGAAAATGCACCTTTACTTGGTTTAGCTAACATTACTGCTGCTATTTATAGAGGTGAAGCTGATTACCGATACTCTTTATTTATGCAAGGGCAAGACACACTTGTTGTTATAGGTAGTGTCCGTAACCCTAATTTAGCTCCTGGAGGAGATGATGCGATTCGTACTGGTGCTGGTAGTCGTATTGACATTGATGTTACTGGTGATGCCAAGTATATTGGAGTTAGTTCTAAGGGGTTAGCTGAACAAAGAACTTGTTTAGAAAATGACCGCAAACGTGCTGAAACTCAATCAGGTCGTTTAATTGGTACTAAATCAAATGTTGAAAGTGGTGAAGCTTTAAGAGTTCGTATTGGAGCTCAAACTGCTACTTTAAATCAAATAGCTATTACTTCAGCGTTAGCATTAGAAAAAATACTAAAGTTAGCTGCTAAATGGGTTGGTGCTGATGAATCCAAAGTAAGAGTTATACCAAACATGGACTTTGCTGACATAGACTTCCAAGGTCAAGAACTTGTTAATATTATGACTGCTAGAAATATGGGTGCTCCTATATCTTTAGAAAGTATTCATAATGTACTTGTAGATAGGGGTATGACCAATTTAGATTTTGATTCTGAAATGGCAAAAATACCCGTTGAAAATGAAAAAGCTAGTATCCCAACACCTGATGCTGGAACAAAGATTCCTGCACAACCAAACCAAACCGCAAAACCACCACAACCAAAAGTAGGAAAATAATATGGGCTTAAAAATAGTAGAAGAAAACTTAGACTTAGTTGATGCAGCTTTTCATTCGTTATATACGGAACAGGAAGGTAAATTTGTATTAACTGGTGTTGATGGCATGAAAACTGATGCTGATATTTCCCGTATGAACGCTGCGATTCTTAAAGAACGTACTGCTACGGCTGAAGCTAAAGCTAAATATGCAGCTTTTAACGGACAAGACCCTATTGAAATTTTAGCACAATTAGATCGTATTCCTGAACTTGAAGCTTTGGCTTCAGGTAAGGTTGATGATACTAAAATTGAAAGTATTGTTGAAACTAGACTTAAAGCTAAGTTAAACCCTTTGGAAAGATTGCTTGAAGCTGAAAAAGCAAAAAATGCTAACCTTGAAAACATTAACAAGATGTTTGTTGAGAAAGAAAAAACAGTTAGTATTCATTCCGCTGTACGAAAAGCTGCTGCTGCCGCAAATGTTAGAACTGAAGCTATTGATGATGCAATTACTTTGGCTGAAAGGTATTTTGAACTATCAGATGACGGTGCTGTTGTAGCAAAAGACGTTCCTGGAGTTACTCAAGGTATTGACCCTGCAATGTGGTTATCAGACCTACAAACTAAGAAACCTCATTGGTGGGGTGAAACTGTAGGCGGTGGGGCTGCTGGAAGTAATAGCGGTTTTAGTGGTATTAATAATCCATGGACTGCTGATAATTGGAATATGACTGAACAAGGTAAACTATACGCTAAAAATCCTGCTAAAGCTGAACAAATGGCTAAGGCTGCTGGAAGTAGCGTAGGTGCTAGTAAACCTACTAAAAAATAAATTTGTTTTTAGGCGTATTGTGTGGTACAGTACGCCTAAATAGAGCATGGTCTCTATAAAATAATTATACATGGCTATAATTTTTAAACCCCCTTAATTAATTTTATATGAGATCACTAATATGGCTTCTGGAAATGTTCAGATTGCAGATGTAGTTGTACCTGCAATTTTTAACCCTTATGTACAACAATTAACTCAAGAAAAAACTGCTATCATTCGTTCAGGTGCAGTTGTAATTGATCCACAACTGACTTCTAACCTTGCTGGTGAAGGTTCTACTTTCAACATTAGATCTTATAAAGATCTACAAAATGATGCTGAAAATGTATCATCTGATGTTGCTGCTACTTTGTCAACTCCTAACAAAATTCAATCTGCTACTGAAATTCAAGTACGTTTAAGCCGTAATAACTCATGGGCTTCTATGGATTTGGTTACTGACCTTATCTCTAAAGACCCAATGCAAGCTATTGCTTCTAGAGTATCTGATTATTGGGTTCGTAGATTGCAACTTGCTTTTGTTAATACTGTAAAAGGTGTATTTGCTGACAATGCTTTGGCTCCTAACGGCAATGACACTCATATCCAAAACGATATGACTTTTAATGCTTCTGGTGCATCATATGTTTCAGGTGTAACTAACTTTACTGCTGAGTCTTTTGTAGATGCTACTACTACAATGGGTGATTCATTAAATAGCTTAACCATGATTATGGTTCATTCTATTGTTTATGGTCGTATGATTAAAAACAACTTGATTGACTTTGTTCCTGATTCAACTGGTTCTACTAACATTCCTACTTTTATGGGTCGTACTGTAATTGTGGATGATGGTATGCCATTCTCAGGTGGTGTATTTGAATCTTGGTTGTTTGGTGCAAACTCTTTTGTTATGGGTATGGCTCAACCTAAAGTTCCAACTGAAATTTATCGTCTTCCTGCTGCTGGTAACGGTGCTGGTATGGAAACATTGCACAACCGTGTTGAATGGGCTATTCACCCATCCGGTTATCAATATACTCCTGCTTACACTGTTGGCGGTCCTACAAACGCTACACTTGCGTTGGCTGCTTCTTGGTCACGAGTGTTCCCCGAACGTAAACAAATTCGTATAGCTCGATTGATTACAAGAGAGTTCTAAAGTTTGGTGTGGTGCGTTTTAACAGGGTAGTTCGCTACCCTGTCTTTTTAATTAGGAGGCTTTATGCCAAAAGGTTATACAAGAGCATTAGTTAGAGCTAGTGTTAAACCAGTACCAAATGTTGAAACGGTACAAACTCAACCTACAGTTGAAGAACCTACTGGTACAATTCCTGTTGCTAATGTAGCTCCAGTTATTGAAAGTAAAAGTAAAGAAACACCTGTAACGTAATAATATAACGGAAAATAGTAATGGCAGATTCAGCACTTAAAACGGCACTTTTATCTTTAAGTGTTGAAAATGATAATCATTGGACTAAAGCAGGATTGCCTAGATTAGAAACTTTAAAATTTTTAACTGGCGATTCTAGCTTAACCCAAGAAATAGTATCCGCTGAAATTCCTGGATTTAATAGGGAATCAGCTAAGTTACCACAAACTGATTTAGTACCCGAACTTGAACCTGAAATCGTGGTTATAAAAGAAGTTAAAGTTAAACCTGATACTTTATCATTAAGCGAACAATTAATTATAGAACAAGTTAAACTTGAAGAAATAAGAAAAGCTTCTTTTGAAATTGAAAAAGAGCTTGTATTACAAAGTGCAATAGTTTCTAAATTAGCTGAAGATGTTAGTAATGAATTTGGTATTGAAACTTCAGAAAATGCTATTATAAGTTATTTAGAAAGTCAGCAAATTGTTTTAGAAGAACGTGCTGCTAAACAAAAAATGATATTAGATAGCGGTATTAATCTTAAAGAATTAGCACAAGGTTTAAAATCACCTTTAGATGTTTCTTTAGCTCGTAAAAGATAAGGAATTATTATGTTACGTCCTGGATATTTTTTTAGTCAAACTAATAATGGAGCTATTGGTGGAGATGTTGGCACAGATCAATTAAAGCCAGTATTTAATGAATCTACTACTGCTATAGGTAGAAGTTCAACTTTATATTGCCCAACTTTTAGTTCTATTTGTATTGATTTTGCTGCTGGAACTACAGGTTCAGTAAAAATTGTTAATAACCCATTTGATAATACACCTTCCGCAAAAGATAAAGTTTTAACAACTTTAACTGCAAGTGGCGTATATGTTATAGCCTCAGCCGGACTTATTTTATTAGATATTACTGCTATTGCTGGAACTATCTCAGCAAGAGTTATATATGAACAAGAAGTAGATGATTAATTATGAGTGCATCCACTTTAAATTTACCAGTTATTGAAAAAGGTGCTAGCAGCTTCCTGTACTGTAGTCATTGCTCCAGTACCCGTTCCAAATAATATTCTCGCAATAGCAGGACCACTATAACCAGCAATGTAATGCCATTAAATATACATAAAATATTTGGTGTAATTTAACTGAGACTGCTCCTTGGTCTTACATCTAATGCTCCTGTTATTGCTAACCATTGTACATTTACAACGGCAATATCTGGCATACCCACAGCACCTACTTCTATGAGACATGATGCTATTTATAATGTAGTTACAGGTACTATACAACAAGTTAGTATGGTTTCTTATGAAGATATTACCACAAATACTTTACTTCGAAACTTAAACATGAATAGTTATATAAATGTCTGGGAAGAAACAATGATTAATAATGAGTTACTGTCATGTTCGGAATAGATGATGCAATAACTTCGGTGGCTAATCTTGCTTCCACCGTTGTTGAAAGGATATACCCTGACGCAACAACGATTGAGAAAGCTAAACTTGACCGTATAGCCGCTGAAATAAGTAATGAGTTTAATCTTGTACTAGGACAACTTGAAATAAATAAAGTTGAAGCTGCTAACCCTAGTCTTTTTATTGCTGGAGCTAGACCTGCTGCTATGTGGGTAGGAGTACTAAGTTTATTTTATATGGGTATAGGAGGTAGCTTACTTAATTGGTTAGCACTCTGTTTTAACCTACCTCCTTTTCCTATTATAAATGGTTCAGCAAGTACTGAAATTTTAATGGGTTTATTGGGACTTGGAGGTTTAAGAAGTTTTGATAAGTTAAAAGGAATTGATACCAAGATTGTAGGAAAGTAGTTGCAGATTAATTAAATCTATGCTATTTTAATAGTAATTAGTAATTCTTTGTTAGGTAGATAAATGTCATTAATTGTTGAAGATGGGACTGGTACTTTAGCATCTGAATCCTATTGTTCAGTGGCTTTTGCAGATACTTACCACAGTAATCGTAGTAATACGGCTTGGGATAGTCTAGGTACTACTGATAAAGAAGCTGTATTGCGTAAAGCAACTGATTACATGGTGCAAGTATATAGATCTTTATGGAAAGGTTATAAAGTCTTATCTACTCAATCTTTAGATTTTCCTAGAAAGTTACTTTATATAACTGGTGAAATTTTAGATAATACTACAGCAATTAGTTCTACTATTGTACCTACTGAAGTTCAAAAAGCTTGTGCAGAATTAGCTTTAAAAGCCATTACTGATACGCTTTTAATTGACACAGAACAACAAGTAGTTAAAGAAACTATTGGACCTATTTCTACAGAATATCAACCTTATGCAAATAAGTATAAACATTATACTTCCGTTGAAGCAATGTTAAAACCATATTTAAAAAGTAATTCTGGTTCAGTAATAAGATGAGTTACTTAAAGAACCAAGCTACTGCTGATAAACTTCTTAAAAAGTTTGGTCAAAGCATGACTTTAACCAGTAAAACTTCTGGTGCTTATAATACTGCAACTGGTTCTTTAACTGTTAGTGAAACTACACAAACTATTATTGGTGCTGTATTTGAATGGGGTACATTTGACCATCCTAATTACGGTATTGAATATACTAAGGGTAGTTTAATTCAAATACAGGATCAGCAATTATTTATTTCGGCAGTAGGTATTACACCGCCAAATTTAGGTGATACGGTACTGATACAGGAAAAAGAGTACACCATAGTACCCCCATTAAAACAAATAGCCCCTGCTGGTATAACTGTGGTTATTATGTGTAATATCAGGGGTGTATAATGGGTATCTTTTTAAAAGACATTCAGCAGTTTATTGATAATACAACTATTAAAGAACATAAAATAGTTAAAGAAATTGTTACTGATATTATAGATATGCCTATTCAATTATCGCCAGTGGATACAGGTAACTTTGTTTCTAACTGGTTATTAGGATTAGATAAAGCAGTTCCATGGGGTGTCACTGGTGAAAAAAATGGTGATAAAAATGCTATTGCTGATAGGTTAATTGCAAAGATACCTGAGGATGCTGCTAATCATAATTATAACTTGGTTAATAATACTCGTTATGCTCAAGCGTTAGAAGATGGTACTGGTACAAGGGACCCCGGAGTACCTTATAGTCGTGGTAAAGCTCCTCATGGTATGATAGGTGTAACTAAAGTTTGGATACCTGAAATAATTAGACGTGTAATTGCAAGGAATAAATAATGTCAGTTTTAAAAATTAAAGCTGCGATAGAAACGGCATTAACCACTATAACCCCTACATTACCTACAGTATGGGAAAATACAACTTATGTTCCTGTAACAGGACAACCATATCAACAATTATGGTTTTTAGATTTTATAACTAAGCATACAGAAATTAATGCTAATTCGTATCAAGTTGATAGTTATTTTCAAATAGATTTAATGTATCCTTTACTATCAGGTACGGGTTCAATTTTAGCAAGGGCTGAAGCAATTAAGTCTTTGTTTAAACAAGGTTCTTCCTTTATAAGTGGTGGGCAGACTGTTAATATTACAGAAACTCCTACTATTTCTTCTGGTAGAGTAGATGGTAACTGTTGGAAAATTATAGTAAAAGTTTATTATTCATCTTGGATAATAGTTAATTAATTTAGGAGATTAAAAATGAGTATTGCTCAAGGTATTAATAAAGTTCTTGTCTTTTTCAAGCAAACTGCTTTAGGTAGTCCGGGAACCGTAGGAGCTCATACTGGAGCTCAAGCAATGAGGCGTGAAACAGGTATGGGTAAATTGGCTATGGCTAGTTTTGCTAATACAGAAATAACCACATTTCAGCAATCTACTGGTAAACAACATGGTTTAAGAAGTGCTAGTTATGCTTTATCTGGTTTATTGTCACCTAATACTTATTCAACTTTATTTGCTTCATTGTTGCGTAAAGCATTTACCGCAACAACTTCATTAACTGGTTTAGCTTTAACTATAGCTGGAACGGCAGGTGCTTATACTGCTACTGGTACTGGTTTTCTTGCTGGTGGTTTAAAAATTGGTGACGTATTTAGAATTACACTTGCTACTGGTTTGAGTGCTGATAACCTTAATAAGAATTTTCTTATTACTAACGTAACTGCTACTGTTATTACTTTTACTGTAGTTAATGGAACTACTATTACTACTGGTAGTGGTACTGCTTGTACTATCGCTATTCCGGGAAAGAAATGTTTAGCTCCTTTAACTGGTCAGACTCAAGAGTATTGGACTATTGAAGAATGGCAATCTGATATATCTCAATCTGAATTATTTACTGATATGGTAATGGCTTCTGCTGATATTGGTTTACCTAGTTCTGGTAATACTACAGTAACCCTTAATTTAGCTGGTTTAAATAGAACTACTGGTGCAACTCAAGTTTTAACTGCACCTACGGCTGTTACTACTACACCTATTTTAACTGCTGTTCAAGGTGATATTATTGTTAATGGTATTGCTGTTGCTAATATTACTGGTGCTACTATTAAAATAGATTGTGGTGCTGCTAATATGGGCGGTGTTATTGGTACTAACTATTCGCCAGATGTACAACGTCAAGTAATTTCAGTATCAGGTCAGCTTACTGCATTTTATCAAGACGGTGTATTTCCCGGATATTTTGATAACTCAACTGCTATCAATGTGGTCATAGTAGTTGCTAATGACAATACTGCTGCTTCAGATTTTGTTACTTTTTCAATGTCATCTGTTATTCTTGATGGTGATGATAAAGACGATGGTCAAAAAGGTATTGTTAGAACATATCCTTTTACTGCTAAAATGAACCCTAGTGGTGGTGCTGCATTAGCAAATGACCAAACTATTATTACAATTCAAGATAGTCAAGCTGCTTAATTTGTAATTGCTACAAAACGCCTGTACACTGTATGGGCGTTCTTACTAAACCTTTATGGGAAATAATTATAATGTCTACAACCACACAACCAGAAAAAGCTTTACCATCAATTCATGATTTTAATGTTACAAAACAATCTGAAATTGGTTTTGAATTTGAATATGAAAATGAACATGGTGAAGGTACGGGTTTTTTTATTACTGTAATTGGCGACCAAGCTGAATCTGTTAAAAAAGCTGTATTTGCTAAAATTAATAAAGAACGTAATCAAGCTGCTATTCTTAAAAAACGGGGTAAAGATGAACCTGTTAAATCTATTGAAGAATTGATTGAAGATAATATTGAAGGTGTTGCTGCTTGTATTATTGGTTGGCGTGGTGTTGCTGAACCTTATAGTAAGGAATCAGCATTTTTAATCTGCCAAAATAATAAATTAATTTATGACCAAGTAAAAGCTGCTTCGGAAAATCTTGCAAATTTTACCAAGAGCAAATAGAAGATTTACTTTTATTTGCCGAATCAGAATTTATATTAAGTGAAAAAGAAGGTGATGGAGATACTTTACGAAATCACCTTGAATCAATATATAGGCAGACAGGTAAAAAACCTGCTTTATTAGAACAAGTTGAATTTCCACATACAATGGAACTTGTGTGGGAAGCCTTTAAAAGTTTAAATCAAACTAGGTCATATTCTGAATTTAGTGCAAATGGAATAACTTATTCTGAAATACTAGCTTGGAATATTTTAACAAATTCTAATATTACTGCAAAAGAAACACAAATTTTAAAATTACTAGATAATTCATTTCTAGTTCATTTAGCAAAACAGAGTAGGGAATAGATATGTCAGATCAAACTCTAGCAAGCTTGGGTATTAAATTTGCAACAGAGGGGGTTGACTCATCTCTTTCTGATATGAAGCGTCTACTTACGGGTGCTGAAAATACCTACACTGGTGTAGCTACTTCTCGTCTTATTTTAAGTCAAAAAACAATGACTCAAATAGCTTTAGAAAAAGAAGCTATGGTTAAAGAGTTAGCTGATAAAATATCCGCTGCTGCTAAAGAAGTTGAAATTGAAACTGAAAAGCAAAATAAACTTAAAGCTTTACGTTCAGGTTCAGGTTATTTAGGAGTTTTATCTAATACAAATTCTATTGTTGATGATAGTGCTGCTAGGGCTGCTAAACAAACTGACCTTAAAGAAGCTAGTGATGCTAGGGTAAAAAATGCTAAAGAAACTAATGATAAAATATTAACCTTACAAAGAAATCTTTTAGAATCTTCAATAGAGATTGAATCTGCTCAAGCAAGGCAATATCGTGATATTGAAGAAAGAAAAGTTGCTGATGAATTAGAAAGAACTAATAAAATTTTAACTTTTAGAAAAGCTATGGAAGCAAATTCTTTAGAAATAATATCCTCTAATGCTAGACAAGCAAGAGCTATTCAAGAAAAAGAAGAATTAGAAAGTATAAAAGAACAAGATTTTCATAGGCAAGCAAGTTTAAATTCTTATCGTAATGATAGGATTTCTATGTACACTCAAATGTTTAATGAGATTGATGCTAAAGAAAAAGTTGCTGCTGAAGAAACTAAAAAACGAGCTACTGAAACTCACGGGCATTTGGATAGGTTAATGATGAGAACTGCATCTATTGTGGCTGCAATGGGTTCATATAGAATTATTAGTGCTTTTGTTGGAGTACCTGAAGAAATACTAAGAACCAATATTGAAATGGAAAAACTTAGAGTATTGCTTGAAGGTGTTACAGGTTCCGTACAAAATGCAAAAATAGAGTTTGACCGTTTATTAGCGTTGGATATTAAAACGCCATTTGATATTAAAGGTTTAACTGAAACTTTTGTGATGTTAAAAAACTACGGTCTTGAACCTACAGAAATGGTAATGAAGTCCTTAACTGATGCCGTTTCTAAGCTTGGTGGTGGTACTGAACAATTAATAGGTATAGGTAGGCAGTTGGGTCAAGCTTGGGCAAAAGACAAGTTACAGCAAATTGACATGCGTCCTATGATTGAAAATGGCTTACCTGTAATTAGTTTATTAGCTGATGCTTTACATAAAACTACTGCTCAAGTTCTTGAAATGTCAAAAGCAGGTACTATTGGTAGAGAGCAAATGTTATTGCTATTTGCTGAGATGCAAAAAGATGCACCTAATGCTGCTGCACGAAATATGGATACCTTACATGGAGCATTATCAAATGTGGTAACTGCATGGACTCAATTTCAGGATGCTATATTAGAAGATAAATCTGAAAATGCTTTAAAACGTATTTTTGAAACATGGAGTAGCATATTATTTAGATGGCGTGATGATATTTCTGGTGTTGTTAATCAAACAAATGCAATGGCAGAAAATTTAATGAAGTTAGAAAAAGTTAGAAGTCAAATGCCTGTAGCACAAAAAAATCCTATAGCTGCTGAACTTATGTCCTTATTAGGTCTTGGCGATACTTATGCTGAATTAGTTGAAAAAGAAAAAGACCTTTTAGGAATTCAGGATAAAATACTTACTGCTATGGAAAAAGAAAGTCTTGCTTCTTATAAACTTAAAGAAACTTCTGAATCAAAATTAGAACTTGATAAAAAAGCACTTGAACTTTCTGAAAAACAAGAAAAAGCTTTAATTAGACAATTAGAGTTTGAAGGTAAAATGGCTGAAGCTAGAATGGCTACTGCTAATGCAATTATTGATTCTCAAATAAAAGACCAACAAAGATTAAATACTACTAAAATTGCTGGTTTTGAATTAGAACGTAAACAAAATGATGAAGCTTATAGTAGAAATGAAATCTCAGCTAAACGTAGATATGATGTTGAAATTGATTTAATTCAAAAACTTAAATCTGCTGAACTTCAAAAATTAGATGAAATTGAAAAATTACAACAAAGTAAATTAACCCAACAAGTTGTTGATGTTGACAAAGCTTTTATTGCAATTAGATCCATTGAAACTAATGGTCAAGTAGGTCAAGTTAATCGTGATACTATGGCTATGGGTGCAGGTCAAGCGTTACCTAGTACTCTAATGAAGCCTGGATTTGGTGTAGAACCATTTAAACCTGCTATTGATGAAAATTTAATGGCAATGACTAGCGATTATGAAAAAATTAAAGAGTTTGCCACAAGGCATGATGCTGAATTAAAAGAGTGGTCTGAAAAATATTGGAAAGCTTTAGTATTACATTATGGAAGTGTTAGTGAAGCTTTACAACATTATGGTGAAAATACTGAAGCTTATAGAGCTAAGTTTATGAAAGCTTATGCTGAAATAACTGGTGAAAAAATTAAGGATCTTAAATTAGATGATGCTGCAAAAGATACTGCTGATGAAAAAGCAAAAGTTATAGCTAAATATGCTGCTATGGAATCTGAAGCACGAAATAAATTAGTTAAATCTTCTTATGAATATCAAAAGATGTTAGAAGAAGAACAATTAAAAACTATTAAAATTACTGGTACTTCTAAAGAGTATAGGGATGCTGAATTAAAGTATCAAGAAAAGTATAATGTTGAATTACAAAAAGCTATAGCTATTCAAGATAAAGTAGGTGAAGCTATAATTAGAACTCGCATGGCTGCTGAAAATAAAAAACCTTTTTATGATCTTCAAAAAGAAAATGATTTAATAATTTCTAATGAAGATGCTCAATCTAAATTTAATGACCAGTTAAGTAAAACTCGTAATTTATTAGATGAAGGTGTTATTAATGAAGCTGAATTTAATAAGGAGATGACTAAATTAGCTAAATCATATAATGAAAATTTTGTAGAACCTGCTGAGTTATATACTAAAAGAATGAGTCAGTTTGCTATTCAAGCTGCCCGTAATATGCAAACAAGCTTTGCTCAATTTCTTTATGACCCATTTAAAGATGGGCTTAAAGGTATGCTTACTGGTTTCATTGATACATTACGCAAAATGGCTGCTGAAGCTGCTGCTGCTAAAATCTTTGACAAGCTATTAGGAACTAAAAATGCTGCTGGTGTATCAACTGGTGGCTTACTTGAAAAAATAGGTACTAGCATAACATCATCTTTTTTTGCTTCAGGTGGAGATTTTAGTGGCGGTTATCGAGTAGTTGGTGAGCAAGGACCTGAATTAGAAGCAACGGGACCTTCTAGAATATTCAATGCTCAACAAACAAAGGATATGTTAAGTAAGGGTAGCAATACAACTGTAAATAATGTTACTATACAAGTACAAGCTGCTAAAGGGGATAATCCTAGTGATGTGGGTAGTAAAGCTGCTGAAGCATTTATGAGAACTATAGCAAAACAGGAAATTACTAATGCTAACCGTCCTGGAAATCAATTAAATAGAACTACTACTTTTGGAGCTTAGTAATGCCACAAGCAATGCCTTTAACCACAAAGATTTCTGAAAGTAGTAGTAAAAGTTCAATTTATAAAACTCTTACAAGTAGGTTTGGAGATAGTTATGCTCAAAGAGCTCCTGATGGTACTAATAGTAAAGTTGATACTTGGGACTTAAAATGGTCGCCTTTAAACTTAACAGACCGAAATACTGTGGTTACAGTATTAGATGCAGTTGGTGGTTGGGATTATATAACTTGGACACCTCCGGGAGAATCAGTTTCTAAAAAATTTGTAATAAGTTCTGGTTATTCTGAAAGTTATGTATCAACTTATTACAATATTAGTGTAAAATTAGAACAAGTTTTTAACGTATAAATTAGGATAAATTTATGGCAGATAATACAACTTTAAATATAGGAACTGGCGGTGATATAATTGCATCTGATGATATAGGTGGAATCAAACATCAACGTGTTAAAGTAGTTCTTGGTATAGATGGTGTTAGTAATGGTGATATTAGTTCTACTAATCCAATGCCTATTGAATTTCCTCAAGCAACTGGTACAAGTAGATCAGGAACAACTTCAGCAACCGTAAGTACAAGTTCCGTTTTAATGGCTGCTAATGCTTCAAGAAATGGTTGGTTAATTCGTAATACTCATGCTTCTGCTTCAGTATGGATTAATGAATTAGGTGTTGCTGCGGTAGCTAGTCAACCATCTTTAGAAATAAAAGCAGGAGAATTATTTATATGCCCAACAAATTATGTGGTTACTACTGGTATTAATATACTTAGTACTACTGCTTCTGTGCCTTATACTGCTAGAGAGTGGTAAAATATGTTACTTCTAACAAACAATTTAGTTACAGCTAGTGCGGTTTCTAGTATTGATTTAGAAGTATTAAAAGCTAATGTTTCAGCTTATATTGAATTATTTGAAATGGATTGTACTGGAATTAGTGGTATAGGTATTGTTTATTATTTAACCACAAATAAAACCGCAGTTAATTTCGGTGGTATTACTTATAATCCTTTTCCTTTATCAATTAATGGTATTCAAAGTACTGCTGATGGAGCTCCTGCAAGACCAACAATTCAAATGTCGAATATAGCTAATAATACTGGAACACTAATGAAATTTATTGGTAGTTTAGCATTTTTACATGAAGATTTAATTGGTGTTAAAGTTACTTATATTAGAACTTTTGCAAGTTATTTAAATAGTGTATCAAGAATATCAGCACCTCCTATGAAATATACTATTGCTAAAAAACTGGAACATAACAAAACATCATTAAAATTTGAACTTAGAAATCCGTTAGATAAAGAGCGAGCATATTTACCTAAACGTCAAATGCTTAAAAGGGATTTTCCAGGATTAGGTGTCAATAAACGAGTAGGTTAGATGCAACTATCACAAGAACAATTTAATGAAGTTTCTACTTATACTTTAAATTGTTACCCCAATGAGATGTGTGGTATATTAGTTGAAGATACTTTTATACCTATTCCAAATATTCATGAAAAACCTGAAAATAATTTTACTTTATGTCCAATTACTTTAGTACAATATCTTGGTAAAATACAAGCTATTATTCATAGTCATTGTAGAGAATTAAAATCGATTGAATTATTAGATCTTCGTACACCTTCATATAATGATTTAATTGGTCAAAAGAAAAGTAAAGTTCCTTGGTTAATTGTTAGCTGTGAAGGAATTAATGTAACTTATCCATTAGAAATACCTAGAATAAAAAATAATAATTATTTACAAAGACCGTTTATTTGGTTTATTAATGATTGTTATAGTTTAGTACAAGATTATTATTTATTTGAATTAGGTATTGATTTACCAGATCATAAAGCAGATGAAGATTTTTGTAATATGAGAAAGTTAGATGATTTATTTGAAGATTATATTAAAGAATATGGTTTTATTGAATTACCTGCCACAGTACAATTACAAAAAGGTGATTTAATTTTATTAGATAATGCAGGTCGTACAAAAAATCATCTTGGTATTTATGAAGATGGTTATATATTACATCAAGGTATGTTATCAATAAAAGAACGAATTGAACATTTTATAGGTCGTATTCATAAGGTTTTAAGATATGATAGTTAAAATATATGAAAATTTAGAAAATTTTGAAGAATTTAATTTTAATGTTGATAATATAAGAGATGTATTATCTGGTATAAAAATGTTAAAAGGTGAAAAATATTCTAATAAGATTTTAAATAATAATTATAAATTTATTTTAACATCCAATGATACAAATAATAAACCTATTGGTTTAAATAAAGATACTTTTTTATCTAATTTTAATGGTTATGATAATTTATTTTTATTGCCTGAAGTATCAGGACAAACTGGTTTTGAAGAAGCTGCTATATGGGCTGCTGTTGTAAGTACTGCAACTGAAATAGGTATTGGTGCTGAAGCTGCTGTTATGATAGGTGAATTTGCTGTATTAACTGCTCAGGTTTTAGTTGCAGTAGGTGTTTCTATGGCTTTAAATGGTATTATGCAACTTCTTTCACCAACAACTTCATTTTCATCTGACCCTGCTCAAGCACAACAAATGCAAAGTTCATTATTTAATGGAGCTCCCTTAATTAGAGAACAAGGTGGTAGCGTTCCTTTATGGTATGGTTCAAGCTATATTGGTGGTGTATTAATTAGTTCAAGTATCTCTACAGCAGAAGGTTAATAAATGGAACAAAATGAATTAATATCTGGTTCTGGTGGTAAAGGTAAACATCCTCATGTTCCTGTGGAATCTAATGATACTTTAAAAAGTAAACAAACTATAAAATTACTTTTTGCTGTAGCTGAAGGTGAAATAACTTCTATTGATGATGTACTTTTAGATAAAGTTTCAATTTCAAGTTATAAAGCCTCATATTCTTGGAAAAGTGGTTTATCAAATCAAACAGTTATTCCAGGATTTATTGATACGGAATCACCTTTACCTACATTTATTTCTGTTCAACTTATACATGCTACTTTTTTTACTTATAACATTGATTCTTCAGTTGATGCAGTTAGATTGACTTTAGGTGTAGATAGTTTAAGGCAAATACAAGGCAATGGTGATATGACGGGCTATAGTGTATCAATAGATATTTATACTAAAGCTACTACAAGTTCATCTCAAATACTTTATATAACCAGTACTAAAAATGGTAAAGCTTCTAATCCTTATTCTTGGGATATTATAGTTAATAGACCGACTAATTATATTTCTGGAACTAATTGGTCAGTTGTGATTAATAGAAGTAGTGCAGATGATTCTAGTGTAAAAAATAATTCTATAACTCGTTTAATTGCTATAACACAAATATATCATAAGCAATTAACATATCCTGGAACTGCTTTAGTAGCACTTACCTTAAATGATGCAGGTGAATTTGGTGGTCAAATACCACAAATTCTTATAAAAGGTAAAGGACGAAAAGTATTAGTTCCTTCAAATTATAATCCTACAACTAGAATTTATACAGGTACATGGGATTTATCTATGTCCTCTGTAAAACAATTTACAGATAATATTGCATGGGTATTATATGATGTTTTACATGATAGTACTTGTTTAGGAATTGATACTGCTGATATTGATAAAACTTCATTTTATTTATTAAGTCAATATGCAGATATTTTAATACCTGATGGTTATGGTAATAATATACCTCGTTATTCTATTGGTAATCAATTTTATGCTAGAGATAATGTTCCTACATTTATTCAAAATTTATTATCACTTTGTAATGGAATGCTTACTGAAAATGAATTTGGACAAATTAAAGTTATTTTTGACCAACCAAATTTATCAGCAAGTAGATTAGTTACTAATGCTAATGTAGTAGGTGGTTTATTTAATTATAGTTCTAATGATTTAGAAAATAGGTATTCACTTGTAAATATTACTTATAATAATTATTTAAGTTATAACGAAACTGATACTGCTACTTGGTCTGATGATGCGTTAATAACTCGTTATGGTTTACAAACTTCAGATATTGTACTTCCGGGATGTATTTATGAAGCTCAAGCTATAAGAAAAGCTAGATGGGCTGTTTATACTAATGCTATAACCACAAAGCTTCTTACCTTTAATGTGATGTTTGAAGCTTTATCATTTAGAAATGGTTCTATAATTAAAGTAATGGATAGTGATAATGCTGGAGTTAATCAGCATGGTATTATTGTTTCTACAAGTATTACGTTAGGTACTACTACTATTGTTATGGATAGAAGTATTACCCTTGCTGCTCAAACATATACTGTTACTTTTTATACAACCGATGGTATAACTCTTTATACTAAAACTTTATTAGAATCTAATGTTACTGTATCAAGTATTAGTTATGTTGGTATAGAAGTTCCTTTAGTTGGTAGTACTTTTATATTATCAGCTACAGTAGTTCCTCAATTATTTAGAGTAGTTGGTAATTCTAAAAATAATGATGAATATACTATATCTTGTATTGTATATGATAATGCAAAATTTACTTATATAGATCAAGGAATTACATTAACTAGCGGTACGGGTGATTTTATAAGTGTAGGTTCTTTTTATGCACCTGCGGTTGTTAATTTAGCAGTTGATAATATTTCATTTAATACAGGAACTCTTTCCAATGTTCAATTACATGTACATTGGGATTGGGATTTACTACATGCTGAAAAATACAAAGCTACTTTTCAAGCTACATGGATACGAGATAATACTGATTTAAAAGAAATTAAAGATATTACAGGAAATAGTTTTGATATAAATGGTGCTGTTCCAGGAACTTATGATATTACTGTGTGGGCAATCAATCCTTTTTCTGGTATTAAATCAACCCCTGCCACTTTAAGTTATGCTTATAGAACTACTGCTGGTACTTCAACTTTATTACCACCAGTAAATGCAAGAGTATCTGGTACTGTTGGTTTAATTTATAATACTCCTGCATTATCATTATTATTTGATTATAATACTTCCAATAGTCTTGTATCAGATAGTTTATTAGATTATGTAGTTGAGCTTTGGACTTTAACTGGAACTACTAAAGTTGGGACATATGTGGTTAAACCAGATTCAGCTTTTGGCGGTACTTTTAATTTTCCATTTTTAGAAAATTTAGCTATTTTTGGTGAATTAACTAGAAGTTATATAATTAAACTTTATAGTAGGGATTTAACTGGTTTTGTTTCAACTGCTTATGCCGTTACAGTTGATAATACGGTTCCTGCTATTCAATCATATACAATATTTTCAGGTCTTAGTTCTATTTATATTAGGGTTACAACTACTCCTGAAATTGATGTTACAGGTTATGTTGTTCATAGAAGTTTAACTTCAGGTTTTACTCCAGCGGTAGGTACTTTAGTTTATCAAGGACCTGATACTTATATAACACTTAATGTACCTGATACTCAAACTTATTATTATAGGATTGCTGCTTATGATAGTTTTGGTACAACTGGTTTAACCTATTCAAGTGAACAAAGTAATACTGCCTTATCACTGGATGCTATTACTTGGACTAAGACTGGATTGGTTTTTGCAATAGGAACTACTAACCAATTAACTTGGACTTCTGGCACTATAGTAAAAGCTGGAACTACTACATATACTATAGTTGCTGGTAATGCTACTTGGACAACTGGAACCCTTTATGCTTATTTTAATCCTGCTGTCTCAACTACTGTAATCCAAACTACAACTACATTAGGCACAGCGGTTGGAGTAGGTTGTTACCCTATTGCTACATATACTGGTGGTGCAGTAACTAATATTAAAGGTGGTACAGGTGAAGCCTTTATATCAGGTTCACAAATTATTGCTGGTACAGTTGGTGCAAGTCAAATTATTGCTGGTTCTATTGTAGCTAGTTTACTTGATACAACTAATGCAGTTATAACAGGTGAAGCACAAATAGGTTCTGCTGTTATTAATAATGCTGCAATTAAAGACTATATTCAAAGTACAGTTTATACTACAACTGGTACAAGTCGTACAGGTTGGAAACTAGATAAAGCTGGTAATATTACTACTTATGGGACTTTACAAATACTTGATAATTCGGGAAATGTTGTTTTATCTTCAGGCAGTAATCCAAGTTTTGATTTTTCTTATGTAGGTGGTACTACTAAACCTGATAGTAATGCTACAAGAAACGTATTTAAAGGTGATTGGAAAGGAACTACTACACCAATAACAAATTACCTTGTAGGTGATATAGTTTTAGATAGTATTGGTTATGGTTGGTCTTGTGTACAAATTCATACTTCAGTTACTGGTTCAACTCAACCACCTGTATATCCTACAAGCAGCAATACCTATTGGACTTTATATGCAGTTAAAGGTATAGATGCAGTATCTGTAATTCTTAGTAATGACACTCATACTTTACCTGCTACTTCAGATGGTACTGTGAGTTCTTATGTAGGTTCAGGAACAACTGTTCAGGTATTTGATGGTACTCGTGAAGTTATATATGATGCGGTTGGAACGTCAAATGGAACTTGGAAAGTTGTTGCAACTCCAACAAATATCACTGTAGGTACACTAACAGACTCAGGTAATTATTTAACTGTAGGTGTTCAAAGTGGTGTTGCTGCTGATATAGACACTGCTTCTATCAGTTATGCCATAACAGGTAAAACTTTTAATGGTAGTGCTATAAGTATCACTGCACAACAATCGTTTAGTAAGAGTAAGGCGGGCGCTGCTGGAACTCCAGCAACTTATGTAACTGTAACTGGAGAACAAGCATTTAAGTTTGCAACAGGTTCTGCAACTCCAACATCTACAAATATTACCTTAACAGCAGCATTAACTGGTGGTTTAACAACTTACCAATGGGACTATTGGAATGGTACAGCATGGACTACTTTATCCGGTACTGTAAATACTTCAACATATACTTTAGCCTATAATAATGCCGCATTTACAGCAAATAGCTTAAGAGTGCGTTGTATATCAGAAACCGCTTTTGATGAAATAACTATAGTTAAATTATATGATGGTGCTACTGGAGTTAGTGCAGTAAGTGGGTATTTAACTAATGAAACTGTCGCTGTTGCTACTGCAAGTGATGGAACTGGTGCAATATATACAAGTGCAGGTGGTACTTTTAAAGTTTTTAATGGTACTACTGATGTAACTACCTCTACAGCTTTTACCACAACGGCAGCGGTAAGTGGATTAACTTTAACTATAGGTGCAGCCACAGGTGTTTATTCGTTAGCAGGTATATGGACTTCAGATACTGCTTCATTTACTTTGACTGGTGTATATAGCGGAACAACTATAACTAAAGTTTATAAGATAACTAAAGCTAAAGCTGGAGTTGATGGAGGTAGTGGTGATTCAGTTGATATAGTTTTTGTAAGAAGTGCTACTGTACCTGCTATACCAACTGCTTCTACAGGAGTACCAACTGCTCCTATTACATGGTACACAACTGTTGCTGCTGCTAATACTGCTGGTGGTATCGTTAATCCTTTATATTCAAGCACAGGATTTAAAGTAGGTTCTGTTGGCAACTACACTTGGGATACTCCTGTAAGAATAGATGGTACTGCTGTAGCTGAAGTAACAGTATTTGTTAGAAGTGCAACTGTTCCTGCAACACCCACAACGGGAGGTACTTATACTTTTAGTGCGACTCCAGTTGTTGTTGCTCCTACTGCTCCTATTGCTTGGTCAATTTCAGTACCTAGTGGAACTAATCCTGTTTATACTTCAAGAGCTGTAGTATCTACATCTTCAACTAATACTGCTGCGGTTGCTATTAGTGGTTGGTCTACTCCTGTTATAAGTTTACAAAATGGTACTGATGGTGCTCAAGGTCCAACTGTTCAAATAACTACTAATAGGACTGCAACCTTTCTATCTAATGATGATACATTAATAGCTAGTCAAGCTAATATTGTCTGTAGTTTAATTTTAAGTGGTATTACTGCAACGTCTTATGCTTGGACTTTTTATGTCGATGGTGCAACTACGCCTTCAGTATTATCTGGTGTGACTGTCAATGCTTCTACATGTACAATAACCCAAGCTAATTTTGCTGCTGCTAGTACGCAAACAAAAGCTTTAAAAGTTATATGTATAGTTAATGGAATAGCTGCTTATACAGACCATATTAATATAGTTAGACTTGATAATTCAACCGCTGCTCCGGGAGCTACTGTAGGAGCTGGATTATATAGTACTTATACTGTTACAAGTGCTGCATTTGTAACAGGTATGACTACTACAGCAGGTGTTTATGATACTGTTTATACACCTGCAACTGGTAATTTAGTATCTACTGGTTCATATGCTATAACTGCATCTTCAGCTAATATATTAACAACGGCTATTCATGGATTAACTACTGGTACTCGTATTTTATATACTTGTGTAGGTACTACTATTTCAGGTTTAACTTCAGGAACATCTTATTATGTTGTCGTAATCACGACAACTACTTTTAAGTTAGCTACAACTGCTGCTAATGCTTTAGCTGCTACTCCTGTAGTTATAACACTTGGTGCTTTAACTGTTGGTTCTACCTATGCTATTACAGGAAATGATTGGCTATTTAGTGGTTATAGTACAACTTCAGTTGCTGCTGCTAGTGGAATTAAACTTACTTTTACAGCAACGAGTATTGTTGGTAGTTATATGGTAGGATTTTCAACTGATCCAACAACCAGTTCTTCATATACAACTATTGATTATGCAATTTATTTAGCAAATTCACAGTATTCAGTTTATGAAAATGGTGTTAATAAAGGTAATTTTGGAGTTTGCATTGTTGGTGATACTTTTGCAATTACTTATAATGGAAGTACGCTTATAAACTACTATATTAATGGTATTAATTTTTATAGCACAGTATTATCTACAGCATTAACACTACCTCTTTTTGTTGATACTTCAATTACTACAGCAAATACAACCATATATGGAATTGGTTTTAGTACTTATGTAGCTCCTACTTTAGTAACTTCTGGTAATTTAATAGGTAAAATACATCCCGGAAATGCTAGTACATATATAGCTAGTGCTGCTATACAAAGTGCATTAATTGGTGATGCTCAAATTACTACTGCTAAAATAGGAGCACTTGCTGTAAATACTTTACAAGTAGCAGGTAATGCAGTTGGATTTATAGTAGCCAGTGCAAGTCCATTAACGACATATTCTACTTCAGTTCTTGGTTGGGCAACTATAGCAACTATAACTGTTAATATGTCAGGTTCAACTGCTAATGGAAAAGTTTTATTACAAATAACTGCAACAAAACCTTTTGCTGCCAGTGCTTTTTCACCTCCTGATTATATTAATGGTATTAGAATTATAAATCAGGCAACTAGCGTAGTAATTGCATCAGCAATTTTTCCTTTTAGTTATCAAGATTCTAATGGTACTGAGGTAAATGTTTATGGTACGGCTAATGCTTTTGCAGTTGATACACAAAGTACTAATATAACATATGCGTTTCAAATAAGTTGGAATACTTATTATACAAATGCTGCTAGTAGTGATAGAGTTAGTTTTTCAATCGCAGCAACGGGAGTAAAATCAAGTGTCTAATGCAATATTATATAATATAAATGGTCAAATAATGAGAAGTATATCCGCACCTCCTGATATGTTACAAGATCAAAAAATGGAGGGTGAATTTTTATTAGAGGGTATTGCTGATTTAGAAAAGGATTATATTTTAAATAATATGATTGTTCCTAGACCAATACAACTAACTACCTTAGATAAACTAACCTTAATTGCAGATGGTATTGATACTATTATGTTATCAAATACCCCCAGTGGTATATTTATAGCAACCAATACTAGGACTCATGAAACCATAACAGGTGCGATTAACGGCACTGATACTTTTTCAACAACCATTACTGGTACTTATAATATTAGAATAGAAGCTTTCCCTTACCTTGATTTTGAAGCCACCATTGAGGCAATTTAATGGCATTTACTATAACTAAACCACTAGAAGAACATAAACAAGAGTTTACTACAAAAGTTAATTCTGACTCATACGATAAAATAACTTTAGTTTACCCAATTTATCTTCAACTTAATATTGAACGTGAACCTGATGAAACTGCTAAAAATACTATGCATACCTATATAGATGCAGTTAGAGAGTTTGCTAATGTGGCTAAAACGGATATAACTTTTTCAACTTCAGTTGCTAATATGCGTTTTATTTATGCAACTTTTACCACAAATTTAACCACAATTTAATTACCATCTCCTTGTATTACCCAAAATATCAACTACACTTCTATTGATACCTTTAACTAGGTATCAAGGGTATCTTAGTATCAGTAATATATTAGATATTTATACACTTTAAAGTTGTACTAAACTACTTTTTTAAAGTGCGTATATTTAAAATATTACTGGCATACTATCCCTAACCTACATGCTATGTAGGTTATTTTAGTAACTCTCAAATAGGAGAAAACTATGGCTGTAGAAATAGGTACAGGCACAGGTAATGTTGATTTAACTTCTTTATTAAAAGGAACGGATATGGGTAATATATTTGGTGGTACTGATTCAAACATGGGCGGTGGTCTAATTGGTGGTTTGATTTTAGGCAGTTTACTTAGAAACAATGGCAACCTTTTGGGTAACAATGGTGATGGTGCTGGTGCTATTGGTGCTGCATTGCGTACTCCACCTGAACAAGCTACTGCAAATATGTCATTAATGGCTGGTATTGGCGATATTAAACAAGCTGTTGCAGTTAGTTCTGCTGTTGCTGAAACTTCCAATGCTACTCAAACTGGTCAATTAAGTTCTGCTATTTTACAATCAACAAGTGCTAATCAAATTGCAGTTGCTGGTGTTAAAGATGCTGTAACTGCTACTGCGATTACTTTAATGCAGCAATTAAATGGCATTAGTACTAACATTATGGAAAATCGTTACGAACTAAGTAAAGATGTTTCTAATGATGGTGATAAGACTAGAGCTGCTATTGCTTCACTTGCTGAAAGATTACCTAGTAGAGCTGAGATTGATCTTGAACGTCAGTTAGGCGTTGCTCAAGCTTCTCTATTACATAATAAAACTCTTGACACTATTAGAGAAGGTAATGTTATTGTAACTACTACTGTAAGTCAGAATCAAGCACAGCAACAACAACAAGCTCAGATAGCTAATTTAGGGGCTTTAGTTAGTAACTTGATTGCTGAACAGCGTGTTACTCAAGGTGTCTTGAATATAGGTAGTGGTAGTGTTAATGGTAATGCTCTAACTGCTGCTAATACTCGTGTTGCATGACTAAATGCGGAACAGGTTATTATTGTAGTTGATACTGATCCACCTCAAACAAGTACTGATGATGCTTCAGGGGAAGCTCAAGATGAGGAGTCAGAACATTGTGGTGATGAAGAAACTTCAAAAAAGCCTAGAAGAAATGCTCTTAAACAGTTAAATAAGGATAAATAATATGTCTGCTGATTCAATAAATTTACTTCAACATCAGTTAGCAACTTTACAGGCACAGGTTCAAAAACCTACTCCTGCTAGTCCAGTTGCCCCAGTATTATCTATAGAGGATATAAGGCAAGTCGTTAAAGCTGCCATTGCTGAAGAAGTTAGTTCATTAAAAAAAGTAGAAGAAACTCCTAAACTTATAGAAAACTTAACTTTATTGCAATCTATAGGTTTATGTTTAACTGAGGAGGAGCAAGTTTGGTTATCTGCTAGTGATAAGTTACTGGGTCTTGATAAACATTTACCTTTGTTTTTTCAAACCAGTGAGGGAAAACTAGCAGTATCACGCTTTATGGAATATTATAGGAACGTATATGAAAGTAAAACATAGTGTTATGACTGAAGATTCAGAGTGTGCGGATTTATATGTAATAGCCACAACTGCTTGTTTGGCAACTTACCCAACTATTGAAGAACAAAATGCAGCTATATTAGCAGCTAGGGATATTTTTAAAACTAAGTTAGATGATTTAGTTTTAAAGGCATTTAAAATTGGTAAGAAAATGGGTAAGAAATCTTCTGATACAATGGATACAGCAATGTATTCAGATGCAACTTCACCAGTTGCGTAAATACAGCTCCCTTATAAAGAGAGCTTTTTTAAGATATCAGCCCTTATCGGGCTGATTTTTACTAAATAGTTCTTCTGTTCTAGGAAAATGTTCTGCAATTAGTTTACATACTTCATCTGCGTAAACCCTAATTTCCCATTGTGCAGCTTTATCTTGGCGTAGTGTAAGAAACGCTAACCAGTTGCGTAGGTTACATGAAACACGCATACGGCTATAACGCCCTACTGTTACAGGTAAACGTGCAAGCTCCTTAGGTATTCCTACCTTTAAACCATAGTCATAAACTATTTGGCAATGGTTATAAACATCCTGAAGCATATACAACCAATCCATTGCATCTTGTTCATTTAATTCAGTTAAACTCTGAGCCTGTTTATTTGTGGTTGCAGTATTAGCCCCAGTCATTAATCTTTCTAATGATGGTAAATAATCCTCATCTGGTAACGGTACATAACGGGCTGACATTTCATTATACGATTGAGTACGATGCCTATGCCATTCCCTAAATACCATAATAGGTGCTTTAACTTCAAGAACCATACCTGCCATTTCAAACGGAGTCATGTGTTTGTGGTTATAAAGATACGCTAAAAGTTTTGCATCTTCATTCCAATTAACAAAACCCTTATTGGTTGACATTCTTGCAGCTTCAATAATACGTTCATCTGAACCCCAAGATTCAATAAATTCAACGTAACCACAATCTAAAACTTTAGTCATTATTTAATTCCTAATTCATCAAGTCTACGGTTGGCATAATAAATTATCTTATTTAAATCATAAACTTCTGTAGTGCTACCTTTTTCACCAAGACGGTATGCAGCTTTAAAAATGTTACCACGACCAAATGACATACTTTTAAATTCTATTAAGTCATCTAAAGTTTCAGCACCTTCTGGTACATCATAATAACTTGTACTGCCACCGTTGTTTTTTGAATCTGCCATTAGCAACCTCCTGATAAAGTATGTATTATTCCACTAAATAATATTAAAATTGAACTTATAATAATGATTACTACATAATCAAAACTACTCATTTTGATATTGACCATTTTTCTTTTAACATAGCGTTTTCTGCTGTTAATCTAGCAACTTGATC
>CAZJFO010000003.1:49086-60056 GCA_964545465.1 uncultured Neisseria sp. | reverse complement strand
AATTTTGGTAATGGTAATCCGATTGATAATCTTGATCCCAGTGGTCATCTGCCTGGGTGGGCTAACTATGCGTTAAATGGACTTGCTATTGTTGGTGGAGCTATTGCAGCTGTGTGGTCAGATGGGGCTCTTGCTCCTATGCTTGCCGGAGAATTCGGTGCTGCTTCAGGCATCGCGGGGATATCTGCCCAAGCAACTGGTAACAAAGAGCTTAATACAGTATCAACAGTTTTAGGAATTGCTGGATTGGCATTTGATGCCGGTGGAATAGCTTCTGAAATTGCTGCAAGTAGAAGTGCAAGTGGAGGAACTGTGGCGGCGGCTGGAGAAGTTGCAGATTTTCGAGGGGTTAGAAGTACTGATTGGCAGGCAACACGTACAATAGGACACATCGATTATAAAGGCACATCAAAGCTATTTTATAGCTCATCAGGTGAAAATTCTGGGTACGGAGGAACATGGTATCCTCTAGAGGGGTTAGCTAAAGGAGGAACTCGTTTGCCAGGGTATATAAAACCACTAGCTGCAAGGGTTGTTGATGATATAGATGAACTTAAAGGAGGTTCATTTAATTTTGATCCAGAAGTTGTAAATACGTTTAAGCGTTATGGATATTCCGCAAGTGACTTAGGTAGGTTTGGAAGTATGGAAGATTTAAATCTATCTAGAAGAATTGGAGGAGGATTTTGGAGTCATACTGGTACAAAAGTACTAAGAGACGAGCTTGATTACCTTTTACCACGTATAGTTCCATTGAGATTAAACTACGTGAATGAACCGCTTGAAGTAGGTGCGAATCTAGAAGACGTTGCCAGAGAGTTAGGTATTGCAAACAAGGAGTACTATTATGAGCATAAGTCTGGGTGGATGGTTAGGTAGATAGCAGCACAAGCAACTGGCAGTTCTGGGATTAATGCAGCATCAACAGCTTTAGGTGTTGCTGGAGCTGTGCTTGATGTTGGCTCAGGACTAGCTTTTGCGGCAGGAAGAAGGGCAGCTTTTGACGGAGTTGCTGCAGCAAATAGAGCTCGAAGGCTCAGGCTAGGTATCCTCACTTCGCCTATACTGCTGCTAATCTTTATGCTGATAATGTTGATGTTAATGCTGCTAGTAATGCCTTTAATAATGCACTTTATGATTGTAGTGCTGCTCTTTACTATTATTGTTGGGTTATTTGTAGGTACAGCGCAAGAAATATCGCTAGAACCATCTAGTTTATATAAGTCAGGGTGGTTTACTATTATGGTACAATAATGATATAATTGGTTTTAGTAGGAGTTAAATATGAGTGCGTTAAAAATAGACCAATACTTTGATGTGCATAATTTTGTAAAAAAGTTAAGGAGTTTGGTGTAAATGAACATTTTGCCAAGTATGAAACTAGGAAATTTGAAAATGCCATTAATAATCTATAAAAAACACAAAAAACTAATATAAAAAAATCTTTAATAGTAAAGAAATGGCTACTAAACTGGATATAAGAGATGTAAATATAAGTGTTAATAATATTGTCATGCAATGTGGGGTTGATGAGGCGGGGCGTGGACCGTTAGCTGGTGATGTATATGCTGCAGCAGTTATTATTGATCCGAATAATCCAATTCTTGGATTAAAAGACTCGAAACAACTTACATCCAAAAAACGCGATACTCTTTATGATGAGATTATCTCTAAATCGTTAGCTTATTGTATCACTAGTAGCAGTGTAAAAGAAATAGATACTCTTAACATTCTTCAAGCGACACTTCTAGCCATGAAGCGAGCAATTGAAGGGCTAAAAATTACACCATCAATTGCACTAATCGACGGTAACAAAACCCCGGATCTAAGAATTCCTGCTCAAGCAATAATCAAAGGAGATACCAAGGTTGAATCTATATCAGCAGCATCAATACTAGCTAAAGTTACTAGAGATAGAAGTTTACTTATACTTGATGAATTATACCCAGAATATGGTTTTGCCAAGCATAAAGGTTATGGAACAGCTATTCATATCGCTGCAATTAATAAGTATGGAGTATTACCAATTCATAGGAAGAGCTTTGCTCCAATCAAGTTTATGTGTTAATATATCGTCTATAAACGTATAAATAGAACAGGTTTATTATGCAATACAGTACTCCAGGATTTGAAAAAAAAATTATCGCACCTAACGACTTAATTAATAAAATTTCACTGATTAAACAAGAATCTCCTTTGGTATTTACCAATGGATGTTTTGATATTTTACATCGTGGTCATGTCACATATCTTGCTCAAGCAAGAAGTCTTGGTAGTTCTATGATAGTAGCCCTAAACACTGATGCTTCAGTAAAACGTCAAGGCAAGGGTGGCGATAGACCCATGAATAAGCTTGAGGATAGACTAAGAGTAATAGCAAGTCTACAAGACGTTGATTTTGTTACTTGGTTTGATGAAGATACGCCTTATAATCTTATACAGTTAATTAAACCAGAGATACTTGTAAAAGGTGGTGATTGGAGTATAGATAAAATAGTCGGTAGTCATGATGTTTTAGTTCATGGTGGTAGCGTACACTCAATACCTTTTTTATTTGATACTTCAACTACTAAATTGATTAATAAGATTCGGCATGTCTAATATTATCCAGTGTCTAAAGTCAATTCCAAAGGCAAAAAATCAAATTGAACTTGCTAGGTTGTTGAATATTAATTGGCTTGAATTGCTTGAATTAATTGGCAAAATAAATCAAATTGAAAATGGTTTGATTAATAATTCATCAGCTGATGGTCTAGTGTTAACTCGAAAGCTTGATTGGATTACTGACGCTAAAATAATAAATAATTTGACTAAATTGGAACAAAGTAGTTATACGGTTAAATTAATAGATGAAATAAATTCGACTAATACCTATATACTAAATAATTTAGCGGCTTTGGATAATAAAACTGTTGTTAGTGCTGATTTTCAGTCAGGTGGTAGAGGGCGTAATAATAAAAAATGGTTGAGCAAAATTGCAACTGATATAACCGTGTCTTTTTTGTATTTATTTTCTTTGAAGTTTAATTATGAGTTATTGCCATTGGTTGTTGCTGTAGGTCTTAACCGTCTGTTAAAACAATATCGTATCCCAAATTTTATTAAATGGCCAAATGATGTTTATTTAAAGGACTCTAGTAAAATCTCAGGTATCTTATTAGAAAGTGGTATTCGCGATAATAAACGTTTTGTTGTGGTTGGGATAGGGCTAGATAATCTATTACATCTAGATAGAGCTTTATTGTTATCAAGTCTTATCTATCATATGGAGCATGTGATAGCTGAATATAGTGTATTTGGGTTCTCAATGTTTCGGCAGGAGTGGTTAGATAATTGTATGCATTATAATAAAAATGTTAGTTTATATAAAAATGGTAATTTAATAGACAGTGGAATTAATATTGATTTAACAAGCACTGGTGACTTGGTTATTAAGTCCAAAAATCAAATTAAACAGTATAATGGTAATAGTATTAGTTTAACCACGTAGAGAGTATAGGTAATGGTTAGTATAGTTATTATAGCACATTCTGAAATAGCAAATAGTTTTGCTTATTGTTTGGAGCATATTTTGGCCAAGCGTGTTGATAGTTTACATATCTTGGCAGTTAAAAAAACTGAGGATAGTGAAAGTATTTGCGAAAGAGCTAAAGAATTAATTGATAAACTTCATCCTGATGAAGGGGTGTTATTGTTATGTGACTTATTTGGTGCTACACCATGTAATATTGCCCAAAGGTTGGTCGTTAAAGATAAAGTAGAGCTTATAACCGGCTTAAATTTGCCTATGCTAATTAGAGCGGTATCTTATGTTAAAAGTGATCTAAAGACGATTGTATCTAAATCAATCGAAGGAGCGAACTCAGGTATTATTCATATTAATGGAGATGAGATGTGATAACAAAGACAATAGAAATAATTAATAAATTAGGTTTACATGCTAGAGCTTCATCAAAGCTGGTGATGCTTGCTAGCAAATTTAATTCTGATATTACTATTGTTAAAGATAATAAATCTGCTAATTGTAAAAGCTTAATGTCCGTAATGATGTTAGCTGCAAACCGTGGTAGTACTGTTCATTTATCAGCTAATGGTGGCGATGAGGAATTAGCAATTAATGAGCTAGAAGATCTAATTATTAGTAAGTTTGGTGAAGCAGAGTAGTATGAGTATAACCATTCATGGAATAGGGCTTGGTGGAGGTGTTACAATTGGTAATGCTTATATTTTAGATAAAAACCTTGATGATGCAACTGCTCATAAATTAGAAAAGCATGAAATTAAAGCTGAGGTTTTACGTTTTACTGATGCAGTAATTCAAACGCGTCGTGAATTTGAGTTGCTAAAAACTAATATTCCTAAAACAGCTCCAGCAGAGCTTGGTTCGTTTTTATCGTTAAGTATTATGATGCTTAGTGACTCAAAAATTTCCAAAGCACCAATAGATATTATAACTGAAGAAGAATGTAATGCTGAGTGGGCTATTAAGCTTCAAGCTGATAACTTAGAACGTCAGTTTGATGAAATGGAAGATGCTTATTTAAAAGAGCGAAAACATGATGTCATCCAAGTATTAGAACGTATATTCAAAAATTTAGATGGTAATAAATTTGATTGGGATAATGCTTCCAAATTGGAGCAGGGGATTTTGGTTGTTCATGATTTGTCTCCAGCAGATTTGGTGCATTTTAAAAACTCAAACTTTAGCGGTTTTTTATCAGAAGTCGGAAGCCTTACTTCGCATACTGTTATTATCGGTCGTAATCTTGATATACCTGCTATTGTTGGTGCAACTCATGCAAGACAAATTATTCGCGAAGATGATTTGATTATACTTGATGGTGTGCAGGGGGTCTTGATTATTAACCCTGATAAGATAATTCTTGAAGAATATAAACAAAGACAACAACAATGGTTGGCTAGTAAAGCATTGTTGTATAAAATTCGTAAAGACGAAGCGATTACGAAAGATGGTATTACAGTTGATTTAATGGCTAATATTGATGGTACAAGTGATATTAATGAAGTAACCTACAGCAATGCTGTTGGAGTTGGTCTGTTTAGAAGTGAGTTTTTATTTTTAAGTAATGAAGATAATTTATGTTCTGAGGGTGAACAGTTTGAGAATTACGTAAGAATAGCTAGGGCTATGAAAGATTTGCCCGTAATAATAAGGACTGCCGATTTGGGTGCCGATAAAAATCCTTCATGGAACTCTAATATTGGAGCGAGTAATCCGGCACTTGGTTTGACAGGTATTAGATTAGCACTTGTGGAACAAAGCTTTTTTAGGACTCAGATTAGAGCTATACTTCGTGCTTCAGAGTTTGGTAATGTACAAATGATGTTTCCAATGATATCCTCAAGTTGGGAGCTAAAACAAGCACTCAATCAAGTGGGGTATGCTAAAGAAGAATTAACAAATGAAGGATATTCTTTTAATCCAGATATAAAAATTGGTGCTATGATAGAGATACCGTCAGCTGCTCTTGCCATTAAAGGTATTTTATCTCAGGTTGATTTCATCTCAATTGGAACCAATGATTTAATTCAATACTTACTTGCCATGGATAGAAATGATGAATCAGTTAATTATCTATATAACCCACTTCATCCAGCTGTATTGAAAGTTTTATTGCATATAATTAAAAGTGCCAATCGTGCTAGTATTCCAGTGTCTATTTGTGGTGAAATGGCTGGTGATGTTGATTTAACTCGTCTACTTTTAGGTATGGGGTTACGTAAGTTTTCTATGCACCCAGCTAATATACTAAATATTAAGCGAGTTATCTTAAATACTGATTTAAGTGAAATCACCAATACTGTTAGTAAAATCTTGAAGGCTGAGAATATCGAGCGGATTGAGGAGTTGGTTGATGAATTAAACTCTGATTTGAATTAAGTAAGCTCTAGTGTATTTATTAGGGCAAATTTTTGTTAGGTATTAACCCCAATTAGTATTTCTATTTCAGCATCTAGAAAGTTTGTGGCTTTTTCTCCATAAACTTCAAAGTCTGCATCATATTTTCGATTAAGATTAAGACTAAATATATGTTTCCATTTATCATATATGATACCATCAAGTAAATTACCTTTGGCAATAAACTTAGTATATTCTCCACCATTAAAACTTCTAGCTATTAACCCGTGTGGAATTGAATCAATTTTAGTTACTTTACACCCAATAAAAGCGGTATATGGCTTAGTAAAGTCACCCTCATAGTCAGTATATACTGCATAGATTGTATTATCAATTTTATCGCTAATTTGTCCTGCTATGTTTTCTGAAATAAATTTACCCCACAAACCCTGCATATCCAGAGTTAGTTGAGAAATGCCGTGAGTATTGGTTCTTATTTGAATGCCAATTAAGTTAAATTGGCTTATGTTAATATTTTCCAAAGTTATCTCCTTTAAAGTTAATTATTAGGGCATGGTTCCCAAACTCTATAGTAGCAGCATCTTGTTTTTGTTTGGGATTACTTATTGTAAACTCTAGCGTGTACTGGAATTCAAGCTCTCTAATTTTAAATTAGTTATTTTTGACAATTAGGACAGTAAAAGCTATTTCTTTGTCCCAGTCTTTGTTCCAAGATTATTGTACCACATTCGTCACATGCTTTACCAGATCTAGCATAAACCTTATGAACATTCTGAAAATACCCCAAACTACCATCAGCAGTTTGGTAATCACGAAGAGTGCTACCTCCTAATTCAATGGCACTTTTGAGTATCTTCTGAATCGATTGAACCAATAATTGTGCTTCATCAGCAGTTATACTATTTCCATCTCTAAGTGGTGATATTTTAGCAAGAAATAATGATTCACAAGCATAAATATTTCCTACACCAACAACTATTTGATTATCCATAATTAGTTTTTTGATCACACTTTTTTTATTTCGGAGCTTGTTTAACAAATATTGATAAGTGAAGTCTTTTTCTAGTGGTTCTGGCCCTAGGTTTTTAAGGAGATTATTACTTGATGGCGTATCTGTGTAAACAATGAGTCCAAAACGCCTAGGGTCATTATAACGTAAGGTTTTATTGCTAAATACAATATCAAAATGATCATGTTTTTTAACTGGAGTGCTTTTGTCATTTAATAAAGTTAGTCGTCCTGACATCCCTAAATGTATTAGAATAAATCCATTGGTAAGTTCGAGTAATAAGTATTTTGCTCGTCTTTGGATGCTAATTATTACCTTACCTACTATATCATTTTTTAGCGTTGAGCTAATTTTATATCGCAAGCTATCATTTCTAATGGTTAAGTTATTTATCTTATTTCCAACTAAGCAATTTATCCCACGTTTTATGGTCTCGATTTCTGGTAATTCAGGCATGTAGTATTTTATTCCTTGGTATATCATTATAAAAAGTGGTAGAATGTATAGCTAAAAAATATAATTATTCATACTAACTATAACGTATTATTATAACATATGCCTAATTTTAATTTGGCAATCTTAGTCTTAATATTTTGGGGGCTGTAACTTAATGAAACATAAATTACTTATACTGTTTTTGAACGCTTTTATTTTGGGTTGTACAAGTTCTTCAGTGCCAATTTATAATAGTTCTGAATTTAAAGCCGAAAACTATCAAAAAAACATAGATAATACACTAAATACTTCAGATTTATTTAGCGATTTTGAACAAAGTAAAATAGTAAGCAAACAAATTTCTCCACAAGATATCTCAAACTTAGTTCAGGGTGATTTATATTATAATCAGGGTGATTATGTAAAAGCTTTTCCATTTTATAACCAAATGTCTTTGAAGTATAAAGATCCAAGGGTAATATATAAGGCAATTATATGTTTGGAACATCTAAATAACACACCTGAACAAACCAAAGTTTTAAATGATCTAGTGCAGCTATTTGTTCAATCAGCTCCCAACTCTAAACTAGCAAAGTTATTTCAAATTAAAATAGCACTGAACAATAATAGTATTAATTTAGCCAAGCAAAATATAGATGAGTTAATCAAAAAAAATCCTAATAGTACCCGAGAGATTTTATTACTTACTACTTCAATTATAAGTGCCGATATAAGTAATTATTCTAGCTTGGATGAGTTTGCTCTTTATGTAGAAAATAATTATGCTCGTTACCCAGAAGCACATTTATTAGCTATTCTAGCTTATTCAGTGACTAATAATGAGGGTTTATTATCCAAGCAGATTAATTATATTAATAAAAATTATAAGGAATGGTCAATACCATTATACTGGAGTATGGATATTTTAGTGCACCAAAAACATATTGATACTTTAATTAAAATTCTAGAACCGATTGTTGTTGTACCTAATCCAGATAGATCCCTTCAAAGTCTTTATATTGCTGCACTAATAAATTCTTCGCAAAATGATAAAGCTAAAAATTATTTAAATTCGCAGTTAAAGAGCAAAAGGCGCAATGATGCACTTCTTGATTTAGGTATCCTATACGCTAAAAATAATGATTACATCAATGCACTAACTTATTTTAATCAAGTCACTGAGAGTAGTACGCAATTATTGTCTGTTCTAGCTCTAGTTAAAGGATCTATTTATGATTATCAAGGTAATGCAAGTCTAGCTATAGAACAGTATAAGCGGGTACAAATTAGTTCACCATTAGTAGCAATTAGCCAAATTATGTTGCTAAATGCTTATCTAGATCGTGGTGACTATCAAAATATTAATTCACTTTTAGATGAGTATGCTAAAAATAATAAGCTCGATGATGTTAAAACTCTTTTATTAAAATCTAGTTATTATTTTGGTGAAGGTAAATATGATATAGCTTATGATACGCTTAAAGGTAAACTATTTCGTTATCAAAACAACTCAGAGTTTTTGTATCAATATGCTGCAATATCGGGTATGATGGGTCATACTAAAGAAGCGATTAAGCTATATAACAAATTTATTAAACAAAATCCAGAAGAGGCTTCTGGGTATAACGATTTAGCATATATCTATGCAAAAGATACTAAAGACTACAAATTAGCAAAGAAATATGCTCTGAAAGCATATGAAATGAAACCAGGAGATCCTAATGTGCTTGATACGCTTGGGTTTGTATACTATAAACTAGGGGATTATAATAAGGCTCTTCCATATATTAAAACTAGTTATGAATTTAATCATCACCCAGATACAGGTAAACATTTAATTGCTGTGTATGATGCTATGAACCGCCGTAACTTAGCCTCTCAGATTATTATTTTAGATAAAGCTACTATGCAAAAGAAACTAAAAGAAGAGCTTATTGGGCGAGCGGTAACCCTAGTTAGCAATATTCAGTTTGGAGTTGAAGTAAAGTAACATGAAGTTTATTTTAAAATTATTACCTCTTGTGATAGTATTAGTTGGATGTGCAAGTTTTTATGATACTACACCACAAAAACCAATTGTTACTTACAAAATACCATTAGCTATTGAAAGTGATTTTAATATATCTGGGCGATTTATTATAAAGCAACCAAATAAGAATAATTATGGTAATTTTACTTGGAGTAAAAGCGATGAATCTGAAGTATTAGATTTTAATTCTCCTATAGGGCAAACTGTTGCAGAAATAATTATAGAAAGTGGTATTGCAACGCTTTATACTGGAAGTGAGTCTTATACTGCTGAGAGTTTCAATGATATAATGCAAAAACAACTGGGCTTTGTGTTGCCTATAAGCTATCTACATTACTGGATACAAGGCACTCCATTACCAAATGAACCTATGGATGCACAATTAATCGATGGCTTTGTTCAATTGGGCTGGAAGGTTGAGTATTTGCAATGGATAGATAATATTCATCCTGAAATAGTGCAATGTACAAAAAACGACTTAATAATTAAGCTTTTAGTTAAATGGTGAAAAAATAATGACAATAAAATTTGATCGTGAATTAATAGAGAGATGTCAGACTAACGCTCCACGTTATACTTCATATCCTACCGCAGATAGGTTTAGTTTTGATTTTAATCAATTTACACAAGAATCTCAATTAAAAAAGTTATTTAGTGCAGATTTTGATGAGCCTATATCTTTATATATACATATTCCATTTTGTAATACCTTATGTTTGTATTGTGCGTGTAATAAGATTATTACTAATGATAGAAAAAATATAGCACGTTATATAACTTATTTAGAACGAGAGATAGAGCTTTATGCATCACGTTTAAATAAACGCCTTAATGTGGTTCAGCTGCATTTCGGAGGTGGTTCACCGTCATGGATGAGTGTTGATGAAGTTGCTTCAATTATGCACATAGTAAATCGTTATTTTAATCTAGAAAATGCACAAGAGGTGTCCATGGAGATTGATCCACGGCATACCACGCCAGAGTTTATCTACGGTCTTCGGGATAATGGTTTTAATCGAATATCGATTGGGTTACAGGATTTGGATAAGAAAGTACAAAAACTAGTCAATAGAGTACAATCTTTTGAAGAAAGTAGATCTGTTCTTGAAGCAGCTAAAAAATGTGGTTTTAAATCAACTAATATTGATTTAATATATGGTTTACCATTACAGAGCTTATCTGGGTTTGAAGATACAATTGATCGCGTAATTGAATTATCACCCGAAAGAATAGCATTATTTAATTATGCTCATATACCTAGTGTTTTTATGCCACAAACTCGTATTTTAGAGAGTGATTTACCAGCAGCAAGTGTTAAATTAGATACTTTAGCAATGAGTGTTGAGAAGTTATCAGCTGCTGGGTATGTTTTTATTGGAATGGATCATTTCGCGAGACCCGAAGATAGTCTTGCTATTGCACTTAAAAATGGCACTATGCAACGAAATTTTCAGGGGTATTCAACATTTGCTGATACTAATATGTTATCTTTTGGGGTGTCATCAATTGGATTCTTGGCTGATAGCTATTATCAAAACACCAAAGACTTAGATAGCTACTATAGTTTACTTGATGCCGGCGTTTTACCGATACAGCGAGGGGTTGTGCTTACTAAT
>CAZJFO010000003.1:37429-49076 GCA_964545465.1 uncultured Neisseria sp. | reverse complement strand
GGAGAAATAATGTGTCAGTTCAGCCTTAATTATAATAAAATTGGTCAGAAATTTAGTCTTGATTTTAATAATTATTTTGTAACTGAGATTATTGATTTACAAAGTTTAAGTGAGTTAGGGTTGCTTGAGATTACTGATTTTGGTTTTATTGTCAAAGATGCTGGAAGGTTTCTAATTCGGAATATAGCTGTCATATTTGATAAGTATTATAGAGAGAGTAGAGCTACTAATAAGCGTTACTCAAAAGTAATCTAGTTGAGTATGTAGCCTAAACTCAATGTTAGCAGCAAAAGTTTTGTATCTGAACTCGGGTTGACTAATGTTTGAAGGGGTAATATTTAGGTTTGTAAGGGCAGTGGCTGTTATGCTATAATTATGATTATAAAAACAAATCATTTATCAGGTAAGTAAAAAATGTCAAGAAAATTAATTAATTTGGGTGCTTGTATAACCTTATTCGGTATTGCAGGTTGTAATGTAGGTAGTACTCCGACAATTAGTGCATCAGTTCCCAGTAATCGTGATACATCTAGTTGTCAAGAATTGAGCAATACTAATCGCACTTGCACAATTTCAGTTGTGTATAATACCAATGGTGTAAGCGGAGTAAGCTTGGGGTATACTCCTGATCCACTTCCTGCTAGCATAACTAATGGTACATTTTCTACTACCCTTGGTACTTGTCAGTCTGGTGTTGCTGCATCCAGTGGAAGTACTACGTGTTCTATAGTTATCACTTATACACCAGTAAGTGGCGGTACAAATACTACTATTACGTTTACATTAGGCAATGCTACATCAAATAAGATTACAATTAAAGGCAGCTAATACTTTTCGTAACGGCATAAATACTCCCAGTTTTATATTACGTAATTTATTCATGCAACATCTGAATTATGGGGAAATAATTCATAATCCCTTTTTAAAATTTCTAGGGAGTTAGCAAAAAGGTGTAATGAAGCAACTGGCTCATTTTCTTTATTTATGCATGCCCTAACTGTTGGATGTCCTTCAATAAGAACTTTGCTTCCTTTTTTGAGGTACAGTTTAACTATAACAGATAATCGTCCATTGCAGTTTATATGAACACTGTCAGTTTTTGGAGCATCTTTACTACCAACATTCACTATAACAGAAAACGTAGCAAATTTATTATAGTTTTTGTCAGTATACCATTCAGGTGCATGATCAACATGACCAGTTATTATCATTTTTTTCATATACAAATTACTTTCTTTAAATTATTATTTCAATTTATCTTTTAAATATTGGAATAGTTCGATCAAATATCTGAACTGTTATAGAAAGAATGAGATTAGCATTCATATTCTGTTTTCCATACTCATATCAAACTAATGTGTCATTTAAGCATACATTGTGTAGTACTTTATACCCCCTAAAATAGCAGATAAAAATCCAAGTGTTGAATTTATTAAATAATAATATCTAATTATGTATGGTTAAGATTTGATGTTAAACTCTTAGGTCATATTTAACCTTTATATATAGTAATATATTCGCAGTACTAATAAAAAACGACATCAACAATAATATAATTTAAAATCTTAGAACTTAGTAGTAACGTTATACTACTAATTTGAAAGGTGTGGCTTGACTGATGAAATACGAGTTTCAAACATTTAATGGACCGTCTCTTATAAAATTTATCTTTCAATTTGGCAGTGTCATTGCTCTTATTGCAACAGTTATTTATTGCATTATTAGTCCAATGCCTTATTCTGTAATGATTTTCATGATCGTCTTTATAGCCTTAACAGCAATAGTTTCCTTTTTATTTGCAAATCATACCACGTTACGTTATTTGTTCTCTACTTTTACTTTGCTTATAGCTTGGCGAATTGGTATTTTGTATAATATTCCTTATTGGCTAACAATATTATTTGGTGTTTTATTTTTAAGTAAAATTAGTTATTTTATTTGCATAGCATATTTAGATATAACAAGTACAAGCCCCCTAGACAAATATTTACCTGCACATTATATTTCTCCGAATGAATGGCAGCTTTTGTTTGTCAGGTTATATGTTGGTTATGATCTTGTTCCACATTTCACTGAAAAATTATTTGCTGCTAATATTAGAGTTATTGATGTAGATTCTTTTTCACATCTTGGGATAGCTCATCCTTTATTTTTTGTGCTTGTGGCAGGTGTTATTGAGTTTTTGGGGTCTTTATCCTTAAGTTGCGGTATTTTAACTAGGGCAGGTAGTATTTTATTATTTATTTATCTTGTTGTGACAACTTTTATGGGGCATCATTTTTCCGATGGTTTTATTTGGGCATCACCAGGTGGTGGTTGGGAATATCCGGTATTGTGGTCAGTTTTGGTGTTAACCTTTGCCTTTTTTGCACCGTACAAATTTTCGGTAGATCAATTTTTACTTAATCGTTTTAATCTACCTCAATGGTTAGTATATTTTATTGGTAAGAGAAGGAAAAGTTTTAAAACCAAATAAAGTATTGCTAACAATAGATAGTAGCAAGTGAAAATTAATTATTTACCTGCTACTGTGGATACATTGAGAGAGCCAAGGTTACGGGAAAGAAGTGCGGCTAAAGAGTTACTATTCTGTATCTGATGAAGTATCGCCACAGTAGTGCTTCTCTATACCATGTGCTTAAGGTTTTTAAATTTTTTAATAACCCGACCATGCTAAATTCAGTCTCTATAAGATTGTATATTTTAATTAAGGAGGAGTTATCATTTTAATCCTATGCTTATTTTAGTTACAATTTCATATACTGAAGCTGAAATATTTTCTTGGGCAAGAATATTATTTAGTGCTGTTCTTGCGTATTTACGATAATCAGACTCTAGGTATGTTACAGAACCAAACCCTTGAGCAATGACACTTGCTACATGTGGATTAAATTTATCAATAATTATTATTTTATCAGCAATAAATGAATATCCATCTTCAGTGTTGAATTTTAGCCCATTTTGAGTGAAGCTTCGAAGTAAAGCATAAATCTTATTGGGGTTAGTTGCAATAAATGCCTGATCAACCATTAGTTTATTTAGTATGTCGGTATTAACTAAACTACTCATAGCTTGAATTGTAAACCATTTATCAATTACTAATTCATTAGAGTTCCATTTATTATAAAATTCATTAAGCACAAGATTTCGAATTTCACTATCTAAGTCACGAGTTGCTGATAATACAGCAAAGCTATCTGTCATATTATGTGAGTTATGATATTGCCCTAGAACTAAGGTCTCAATTAGCTGCAAGCTATTTGGGTTGTTTAGTTTTACCGAAAGTGCTTTTATAATATAAAATAAAGCAATATTTTTAAGGCTACGGCGTCCAGAGTCTCTGAAGTTATACTTATTGCTCAAACTTAAGTTTAGATTATAAACCTCCATCCAACTATCAAATAGATTTTCGCCAACTAAAACTGCAAAAGTATTGATTGCTTTGGCTAAAATCTTAGGGTTAGCATCCTTAATAGAGGGTAATAGCTCACCAAAGGTGGGTAATTGTAGGACTATAGCACGAAATTCAGGTGCTAAATTAATATTATTTAGCAAATTTGTGCAACTTAGCCAGAACTTATTATCAATTATAGTGTCATTATTTCTGTTGCTAATCTTATTGTATAAATCAAGAATATAATTACGAATTAAAGTTTGTAATTGCTCAAATCGATTAAACTCATCATTATCATGGTTTACTAAGTGAAACCGCTCATTATCAGTATATTTGAAGTTAAGTTTAATGGGGGCACTAAATCCTCGCAATAATGATGGAATTGGTGGTGATTTAATATCTTTAAATATAAAAGTATTGTGAGTATCTGTTAATAAAAGTACTAAACCATCTTTATGATTTATATATTTACCATTTTGTGGGGTTATATTAGTTAATTCATGGCCACTAGAATCAATTAGAGCTATTTTAATTGGAATCAACATCGCTTGTTTGTTACTTTGCATCGTAGTATCAGGAATAATTTGTTCAAAACTTAAGGTGTATTCATTATTTTTATAGCTTCCAAATACATTTACTATAGGTGTACCTGCTTGTTTATACCATAACATAAATTGGCTAAGCTCAATATCATTTGCATCCATCATAGACTGATAAAAATCTTCACAAGTAGCTGCTGTGCCATCATGACGATTTATATATAATGCTAAACCTTTTTGAAAGCCATCAATACCGAGTATAGTTTGATACATTCTAACAACTTCTGAACCTTTTTCATAAATTGTTGTAGTATAAAAATTATTAATTTCCATGTATGATTCAGGTCGTACTGAGTGTGCTAGAGGGCCTGCATCAACAGGGAATTGTGATTGACGCAGTTGTTTTACATTAGATATTCTTTGTACACCCCTATTATTTAAGTCCGAGGTAAACTCATGATCGCGAAATACCGTAAGACCCTCTTTTAGGGATAATTGGAACCAGTCACGGCAAGTTATGCGATTTCCTGTCCAGTTATGAAAGTATTCATGCCCAATTACTGCTTCAATCATGATAAAGTCATTATCAGTGGCCGTATCCTTGTCTGCTAAGATATATTTGGCATTAAATACATTAAGCCCTTTATTTTCCATAGCCCCCATATTAAAATCATTGGTAGCTACAATCATATAATTATCTAAATCATATTCTAAATTAAAGCGATTCTCATCCCACTTCATGGCTGTTTTTAATGATTCCATTGCGTGCTTCGACCGATTGAGGTTTGCTTGATTATCAGTATAGATTTCTAAAGCAACCTGACGCCCAGACTTAGTAGTATAAGTATCTTCAAGTAGATGAAGATTACCAATTATTAGAGCAAATAAATAACTTGGCTTTTTGAATGGGTCATGCCATTTTACTACCTTGTGCGTCTTAGAGCTAAATTTAGGGTGTTTGTTAAGGATATCAGTATTGGCTAATACTCTATTGCCATTGGATAATACGGTATTAAATGCACCGTCTTCATATATAATTGTTGTACTAAATGTCGTAAGGACATCAGGTCTATCTTGATAATATGTAATCATACGAAATCCCTCAGGTTCGCATTGAGTTATTAGATTATTATCACTAGCGTATAATCCCATACAGGTTTTGTTCTCATAAGGGTAGAGTAAGGTTGTTATACTAAGAGTGAATTCGTTGGGTAAGTCATTTAAACTAAGTGTATCGTTAGTTTGTTGGTAGTTATCAACAGTAAGACTCCTACTGTCTAGTGTAGCTGATAGTAGTTTTGCTTCCCCATTAAGTACTAAATTGCGAGTAGTAGTTTTAGGGTTTTTATAATATTTACTAATATTGATAACTTCAACAGTTTTATTATCATTTACAATAAAAGTAAGCTCTATAGTATCTACTAGATAATCAGTTGGGATATAGTCTTTTAAGTATTTTATATTTTTATTCGACATTTTTTAGATCCTTTTTCTTAGAGATAAGTGGTGGTTTATTTATATATTCTTTAGTTTGCATTTCTTTTAAACGACTTAATGTTCGTGCAAATTCATTAATTAATTCACCAAGTGGGTAAATTTGTTCCAAGCTAATATCTGTAGATAGTGCTATTTTTATTTGACTATCATATAAGACATCAATTAACAAAATAAAGCGTCTGGCAATATCTTTGTCAATTATTGTGGGAATGTCACTTATTATAAACCACTGGTATTGTTTACTTAACATAATGTAGTCAAGCTGACTTCTTTTATTCCCGCAAATAATATTAAAATCAAACCATATTATACTACTACTTATTTGAATGAATGTTATTTCTCTTGAATTAATTAGAATAGAATTATTTTTATTTATAGCTTCATCTTTAGAAATGCTATGAAAAATTTTATCTAATAAGATATTGGGATTTTGTTCATTAATTATGAATAAACTATTGCTAGTATTATGTAATAAGCGGTAGTCGTTAGAGCTCACTAGGTTTATTATGTTAAGCTTGGTATTAAATAGTTCTATTGCAGGTAAAAAACGCTCACGCATAAGTCCATCTGAATATAAATCATCTGGTTTTGAGTTTGAAGTTGTTATGATGTAAATGTTTTGCTCAAATAAGCTTTTAAATAGATTATTTAGTATCATAGCAGTTGCAATATCATTAACTAGCATTTCATCTAAAAAAATAATTTTATACTTACGGCTAAGGTTTTTGGCAACTATTGTTAGAGGATTGTCATGAGCTTTCATTTTGCTTAATTCATGCTGAATTTGGAACATAAACTCATGAAAATGTATTCGAGTTTTGGAACTATCTGGTAGGATACTGTATAGTTTATTCATAATCATTGATTTGCCGCAGCCAACTGAACCATAAATATAATAACCTAAATATTTTGGCTTACTAAACCAACGTTTAAAAAAGCTCTGGTGATTAAATTTATGTATAAAACTATCTAATTGTTGTAGAATACATAGCTGTGCACTATCAAATTTAAGATTTTTGTTTGTAGTTTGTTCTATATACCAGTTTTCTAATGTTTGCATACTATTGTGTAATATAAAATAAAGAATGTATTTTAGCTTATAATGTTAATCCTTATTAAGGTATTTTAAAAATAATGATTTGTGATCCTCGTCAATATACAAAAGCATATCCTAAAACCAATATAATAATTCAAACTGCTTTGGAGGTTAATGACAGTAATATAGATTCAAAATATTTAGACCAAATTATCGCCACGAAATTACGTGATGAACAAGATGCACTTATAAATGTAGCACTTAATTTATCCCCAGATAATAAAACCGCATCTTTTATATGGGAATCACTAAATCGTGCGGTTAATAACGTAGAGTTAAGTGAAATAAAAGCTAATATTTTTGCGATTCCATTAGTTTTAGTCACTGGTAGCAAAACTAAATCACGTTTAAAGCCCCAGGTTGATACTGAGAAACTTAATAAATTTTTTAATGAGAATAACTTATTTTTACCAAATAGTGATTGCTTTATCTCAGGTAAATTAATTGATCCCAATGCTATATCATCTATAAAGTATTCGCAGTTATACTATTGGGTACGAAATTTACAACAATCAAAGCTATGGTTACCAGTATCCCTCGAAGGTAGTGGTATTGAAACTTTAAATGAGGGGGTGTTTTTACGTTTTTTTATTGGTGTTAGTATTGATAATAGTGACTCAAGTGGTATAGATAAAAAAGCCATACAAAACAATCTAATGGGGCTAATGCAGTTAATAGGTGCGGAGCTTAAAACTGATGGGGTTACATTATTTCCTATTCCTTTTATGCCCGTACCAATATCTAGTGCATTTGCTGTTGGAATGGAGTACCGTACTGAGGTTGCAATATCAGTTGCTATAAGTAATGTTGTTAAGAAAATGCGTGAAGAACGCCTAACTCCACGTGCTATAATATCAACACAAGGGGAGGCGATTAAAATTATAATTAAATCTATTGAAGATTCTGAACTAATAGAAACAATATTATGGAATTTAAATAAGTTTATAAGTTTTGAGGAAACATTACAACAAATAACTAATCTACTTCATGACATAGGTATTGTGTATGAATTTAATATTGATTAAACAAATAGATGCAATATTGCCGCAGACTCAGTGTACTAGATGTGGGTATCCGAGCTGTATCGAGTATGCGGCGGCTGTAGCTAATAATGAAGCTGAGATTAACCAATGTCCTCCTGGGGGAGATGATGGGATTAATAAATTAGCAAATATAACTGGAAAAACCTATCTGCCACTAAATCCACTAAATGGTGAAATAAAGCCGCGTAAAATTGCAATTATTGAAGAAGATAAATGTATTGGATGCACCTTATGTATCAAGGCATGTCCAGTTGATGCGATTCTTGGTAGTAACAAAGTGATGCATACTATAATTACCGATAAGTGTACTGGATGCGATTTATGTATACCTGCTTGTCCTGTAGATTGTATAATAATGTTAGAAGCAAATCCTTCTGGATGGACTGAAAGTCAAGCAAAAGTCGCTAGGCTTAATTATGAAAAACATAAATTACGGAAAATTAGAGATGAAGATGCACGCCGTATAAGACTTCTTGAACAGTCTAAACGCTTACAAAAATAGTAAAGGTTTTAAGTATGTTGAAGTTTTTACTTGATTTAATACGTTATGAACCCTTAATTGGGAGTAAATCTTTTCGCACACGGCTTTTGAGTAATGAATTATTAAGTCCTGGATTATTACAGTTTTTACTAATATTGGCTGTCTTAGTAAATATATTTGGAACTCTTTTTCCGGTATTAGGTAGTAATGACTCTTATTTTTATGGGGTTGTAGCAAAACATATTGTTGAAAATCACGATTGGATAAATCTAAGTTATGCCGATCATGATTGGCTTGATAAACCTCATTTTCCATTTTGGATGACAGCGATTTCATATAAGATGTTTGGAATTAATGCCTTTGCTTATATATTACCAGGTTTTATATTTTACTTGATTGGTGCTCGCTATACTTATTTGCTTGCTAAACGGTTATATACTGCTGAAGTTGGTAGCGTTGCCTCGATATTATACCTAACCGCAATTCATTTGATGTTATCGGCTATTGATGTTAGAGCTGAAGCCTATCTATTGGGTGAAATTATACCCGCTTGTTATTATTGGCACATATATAATCAAGATACCTCTAAAAAGTTAGTTATGTTAAATGGAGCTGTTTTTACAGCTCTAGCTATTATGACTAAAGGTATATTTGTTATTCTTACGGTTTTTGGTGGGGTTGTATCGCTATGGTTGTATAATCGCCAGTGGGAAAAGTTTACTAATAGGAATTTTTTATTAGCCTTAGTACTTTCCTTATTGTTTATTACTCCAGAGCTTATGGCCTTGGTATTACAATTTGACTTACATCCTGAGAAATTGGTTTTTGGTAAAACAGATGTATCAGGGCTAAAGTTTTTCTTTTGGGATAGTCAGTTTGGACGTTTTTTTGATAATGGGCCAATTACTAGTGGGCATGTGACAAATAATATAGGTCATTATTTCTATTTTATACATACTTTCTTGTGGGCTTTTTTACCATGGAGCATGGTTTTTATTGTTGCACTATGGAATTTATATAAGGATTTTAGGATTTCAAATGATTTACCCAAAGTAAACGAACAAAAAAATAATCATATATTTCTCTTAGGATCATTTATCCCGACATTTGTTTTATTTAGTTGTACCAATTTTCAGTTAGATCATTATACCAATATTTTAATTCCATTTGCTACAATAATTAGTGCCAATTGGATCTGCAATAAGGCAACACGAGTTGTCACGCATCCTGTATTTTATTTTCAAGTTATATTATCATATGTTTTATGGTTAAGTGTGTCGATAATGGCGATATTAGTTTTTAATGAAACTTTGTTTGTATTAATGATTAGTATATGTATATTAACTATCGCATTATTTGGAATATTTAATAATAATCGCCAATTAAATAAATCTATGGTTTACCCAGTTTTAGCAATATTATTAATGTTTTTATGTTTAATGTTAATTGGTGGACGGTTATACCCAAGATATGATGCGGGGTATAAAATATCGGAGTATTTGGCAAATCAACCAAAACTTACCTTAGTTGATTACCATGTTGATTATTCATCTCTAGAGTTTCATAATAAAAATCCATATTTACGCGTTGAGGGTTTATCTGATTTAAGAGCAATTAGAGAGTCTTATTATCTGGTAATACATAAAAACGTCTGGGATGATATACAAAAATCCTTAACTGCTGGCAAAATTATTGGAGTATTTCCGTGGATACGTCAGGAGAAATATATCCCAACATTGTTTAGTTTGGATAAACGTAATAAAGATACAGAAGAATTAGAGTTGATTTTAGTTCCTGAATCAGGTGTAGAAAAAACATTATAAAGAGAGTAGATAAATGACCAAAAAATCTTTAGCAATGCTGTTAGCTTTAGTACTTTTTAGCGTTTTTATTTTTTATTCACCAAAAATTGATCAATATTTGGCTGATTTGACATATAACCATGTAACTCAGAGGTTTTATGGTGAAGTACATTTATGGTGTAAAATAATTTATCATTCTATCCCTGTAATAACTAGCCTACTAATTGTTTTTTATGTGTTTAAATTTATAAAAGGTGGAGTAAATACCAAAGTTGTTAGAAAACAGGCTGCCATTGTATTATTATCACTTTTGTTAGGCCCAGGTCTTATAGTAAATACGATACTTAAAGACCATTGGGGGCGTCCACGGCCGTATCAAGTAATGCGTGATGGTAAAGTTTTTTCTCCTGTATATGAAGCTCATTGGGGAAATTCATCTAACAACAGCTTTCCTTCTGGGCATGGTTCAATTGGTTTTTTTGTTGGAGTGCCATTACTTGCAAGAGGGCGAAGAAAAGCTGGTACAATACTTAGCTTGGGGTTTGGTTCACTGGTTGGCTTGGTAAGGGTGTTACAAGGTGGTCATTATTTAAGTGATGTGGTATTTTGTGCTGTTTTTGTTCTTTTATCGTTCGAGTTGGTTAATTATAATATTAATAGATTTATGAAAAGTAGTTGATTATGGATAAAAAGGTACAGTTGTTCTTTGTTGCTATAATTATTATTAATTTGATTTTTAATGGGATATTTCAGCTTCATTATGATGAGGTTTATTATTGGGTATGGGGGCAAAACTTAAGCTTATCATACTATGACCATCCACCAATGATTGCTTATATGATTAGATTAGCATCACTTTTGGGGCATGGTGAGTTTTTTGTAAGACTGCCAGCTTTAGTAACTACGACTATCACGGTCTTAGTTCTTTACAAATTAGCTCTTAGGATGTTTGATCAAAAAACAGCCAATGTGACGACTATACTTTTATTATCTTGTCCTCTTATTGAGGCAATGTTTTTTATTGTTACACCAGATTCACCGCTTCTTATGTTTTGGGCACTTACATTATACGCCTTATATGTTGGTTTATTTGAAGGTAAGGTTTTATATATATATCTTGCTGGTGTTTTTGCTGGTTGTGCTTTATTGTCAAAGTATACTGGAATACTTATTTGTCCAAGTGTCTTTTTGTTTTTAATTGTTAATAAAGATTTTCGGCATTATTTAGCAAAAAAAGACATTTATCTGGCTTTTATTTTGGCAATACTTATTTTTTCACCAGTAGTTATTTGGAATTATCAACATGAATGGGCATCATTTGCATTTCAGATCAATCATGGAATTGATGCTTCTCATAAATTAAACCTCCAAAGTTTTGGTGATTTTTGTGGTGGTGCTGTGCTTTTAGTAAGCCCTGTAATATTTATTACAATGTCTATTTATATAATTACTCGTTGGAAGACTAATATAAACACTTCAAAATTAGCTTTTTTATTATTTAACTGTGTATTTGGATTTTTATTTTTTGCATATTGTAGTTTTTATAAACATACGGAAGCTAATTGGCCAGCTCCGGTATATTTATCTGGAGTTATTATTGCTGCGTATTGGATATCTTTAGATAATAATAAGTGGGTTTGCAGATTTAGTGTAGTATTTATTTCTATTGTGTTATTACTGTGTAAGTTTCCTCTAATATTTGCGCCTCACCAAATACATAATAAAATGCCAGCTCTAAATGCATTTTTTGGTGAAAAGGAGAATATACAGCAATTAAGACAATATATAAAGCCAA
>CAZJFO010000003.1:19556-37419 GCA_964545465.1 uncultured Neisseria sp. | reverse complement strand
ACTATTGGCTTGTGATTATGGTAATGCTTCTCGAGCAATGTATTATCTTGGTTTAAAGCACGTATATGTTGCATATAAGTTACCATTTTCTAATGAGTTTAGATTTCTAAGTCCTGAAATAGGTTCTAACATTAAAAATGCTATTTATATATGTGATAATGAAGATACTAATGCACTTGACATAATGCATAGCTATTTTAAGTCGATACATCTTATCAAAGATTTTGCTTATTCTAACCAAATTACTGATAGTAAATTGTATGTGTATCAAGTAAAAAACTAGTTTTTCTGGAGGCAAATATGACTAAACATTTAATTATTGTAGCAACTTATAATGAAAAAGGAAATATTGAGAAACTTCTTGGAGAGATATTTTTTGTTGTTCCTGAGGTTGATGTTTTGGTGATTGATGATAATTCACCAGATAAGACCTATGAGATTGTTGAAGAATTGGCTAAAGATAGATATGGGGATAAATTATTCCTTATGAAAAGATCTGGTAAATTAGGTCTAGGAACTGCATATATTGCTGGATTTAATTGGGGAATTGAGCGCCAATATGACGTGATTATGCACATGGATGCAGATTTTTCGCATAATCCACGTTATATACCTGAGTTTTTTGAAGCTATCAAGACCAATGATCTGGTTTTAGGTAGTCGTTACATTAAAGGCGGTGGGGTTGTTAATTGGGGCTTGAAGCGTAAACTAATTAGTATGGGTGGTAGTATTTATTCTAGAATGATATTAGGTCTAAAAACCCGCGATTTAACTGGCGGCTTTAAGTGCTTTAGACGTAATGTTCTTGAAGCAATTGATGTAAATAAATTAAAATCAACTGGATATTCATTTCAGGTGGAGACTACTTATAAAACATTTCTAAATGGCTTTAAGATTAAAGAGATTCCTATTGTTTTTGAAGATCGTGTTGTTGGACAATCAAAAATGTCTTCGGGAATATTTTTAGAAGCTTTATTGATGGTTATTAAATTGAAATTATCAGTAAGAAAACCTAAACTTAAATAAGTGGTGTTCCCACATGTACCGTATGATTTCATATTTTGATGAACCCAGTTATAAAGGTCGGAATTTGCTTATGGCTTTTGGGGCTATTTAGTTAAAAACGGCACACGCACACCATATGAAAGCTACTCCATATAAATTCATCATAGGTTCAAAAATATTTTTCAACTACGCGGTAACCGCAGGAACGTAAGTATTATAGCACTCTTCATCTAATAAGCTCAAGCTATTTTTATATAATTTAAATATTTATTTGATTCTATCTGCATCTTATATCATAATATGTGGCACAAGTGAATGAAGGATTTATATCTTACTCTGGGGGGGGTGTATTATTTTTACGTGTTTGCATTAAATTATCTATTGCTATGCTTTTAATATGATAAAATAGCTTCTGAATATAGTTTTGTTAGGATGTTATAAGAATGCAAGGCAAATCTCGACCTAAGTTTTTGGAACTTTTTACTCTAGCTCCAAAAATGTCTGTTACCGCAAAAATTTCAATTCTACACCGTGTCTCAGGTGTATTACTATTTATTTCTATACCTTTTGTCTTGTATGTATTGCACCAATCTTTGGTTAGTAGCAGTTTTTATGATTCATTATATGGTGTTATTTCTAATCCTATTATCAAATTAGTTTATCTGGCTTTAATTTGGGCATTTATGTATCATATATGCTCTGGAGTAAGGTTTTTGTTTTTAGATAAACATAAAGGTATCGAAATAAATACTGCAAAAGCTACTGCTAAACTTGTGGTGGTTATAAGCCTTGTATTAACTATTGTTTTGGGGGTTCTGGTATGGTAAGAGCTAATATAACTGGTGCTAGTTATGGTTTAGGTAGTTGGGTACAGCAAAGAGTAACTGCAGTTATTATGCTTGTATTAACAGTGGTGTTTTTTACTTTTGTTGCTTATTTGGCACTAAACGTAAATTCAAGTATTAGTTCTTGGCAATCTGCTTTTAGTTGTAGCTTTGTCAGGGTTTTTGTGCAAGTTTTTTTTGCATCATTAGTACTTCATGCATGGGTTGGAATTCGTGACTTATGGATGGATTACATTACTAATAATATGCTGAGACTTACATTACACGTACTAACTATATTATGGTTAGTTATAAATTTGATTTATTCAATTAAAATTATTTGGGCTTAAGGGATACAAAAATGACTTTACCTATTATGAAATATGATGCAGTGATTATTGGTGGTGGCGGTGCTGGTTTGCGCGCTGCACTACAATTATCTGAAGCAGGTATTAAAACAGTTGTACTATCAAAGGTGTTCCCAACTCGTTCACATACTGCAGCAGCTCAAGGAGGGATTTCAGCGTCTCTTGGTAATGTGGAAGAAGATAACTGGCATTGGCATATGTATGATACCGTAAAAGGTGCTGATTGGCTAGGGGATCAAGATGCAATTGAGTTTATGTGTAGTAAGGCGGTTGAAGCTGTTGTCGAGTTAGAACACTTCGGTATGCCGTTTGATAGACTAGAAAATGGTAAAATTTATCAAAGACCATTTGGTGGGCATATGGCTGATTTTGGTAAAAAACCAGTTCGACGTGCTTGTGCGGTAGCAGATAGAACTGGACATGCTATGCTTCATGCTTTGTACCAAAGAAATGTCAAGGCTAATACCCACTTTTTAGTTGAGTGGATGGCTCTTGATCTTATACGAAATGAAAATGGTGATGTAATTGGTGTAACTGCTCTTGAAATGGAAACTGGTGAAGTGTTTATAATCCATGCTAAAGCAGTATTATTTGCTACCGGTGGCGGTGGTCGTATTTACCAGTCATCAACTAATGCTTTTATTAATACTGGAGATGGAATAGGTATGACATTGCGTGCTGGGTTACCGGTTGAAGATGTCGAGTTTTGGCAGTTTCATCCTACAGGTTTAGCTGGGTTAGGGATATTGATTACCGAAGGTGTACGTGGTGAAGGTGGTTATTTACTTAATTCAAATGGCGAACGTTTTATGGAGCGTTATGCTCCAACAGCCAAAGATCTAGCTTCTCGTGATGTGGTATCTCGTGCGATGCAGATTGAAATTAACGAAGGTCGTGGTTGTGGTAGTAACAAAGACTATGTATTATTAAAACTAGATCATTTAGGTAAAGATGTTATTGAACAACGACTTCCGGGTATTCGTGAGATTTGTTTACAGTTCTTGGGGATTGATCCAGTGAAAGAGCCAATACCTATCGTACCAACTTGTCATTATATGATGGGTGGTATACCTACAAACTATCATGGTGAAGTTATTGTTCCAGAGGGTGACAATATGGAAAAAGTGGTAGAAGGTCTATATGCAGCAGGTGAGTGTGCTTGTTCTTCAGTTCATGGTGCAAATCGCTTAGGAACGAATTCACTACTTGATTTAGTAGTATTTGGTAAAGCTGCTGGTAATTCAATGGTAAAATATATTAAAGCTCATAGCATGGAACATAAGGATTTACCAAAAGGTGCTGCTGATTTTACTTTAGCTCGTTTAGATAAACTTAATAACTCAACTAGTGGAGAGTCATTAGGTGAATTAAAGCGTGAAGTTCAAGTAGTATTACAGCGTCATGCTAGTGTATTTAGAACGCAGAAGCTCCTTGAAGAAGGTATTAAAGAAATTGAGGCACTTGACAAACGTGCTCAAAATATATCAATAAAAGATAAATCAAAAGTATTCAATATGGCACGTGTTGAAGCACTAGAGTTTGCCAATACCATAGAACTTGCAGTAGCTACTATGGTTTGTGCTGAGGCTAGAAAAGAGTCTCGAGGAGCTCATGCACGGGAAGATTTTCCAGAGCGTGATGATGAGAATTTTATGAAACATACTTTGTACTACAAAGAAGGTCGTAAAATAGTTTATAAAGATGTACATACTAAACCATTGTCAGTGGACTATATTCCACCAGCAAAACGTGTGTATTAAAAGGGGATTAACATGGCAACTAAAAAGTTTTCTATTTATCGTTATAATCCAGAGACTGACACCAAACCTTATTATCAGGATTATGAAGTTGAAGTAACAAAAGAAGATACTAAATTACTAACTGCATTGATAAAAATTAAAGACTTTTATGATGACTCTTTCACTTTTCGTCGTTCATGTCGTGAAGGTGTTTGTGGTTCCGATGCACTTAATATAAATGGACGTAATGGTCTTGCTTGTTTAACAGATTTAAACTCTTTAAAAGAGCCTATTGTAATTAGACCAATACCAGGACTGCCGGTAATTCGTGATTTGATAGTTGATATGACTCAGTTTTTTAATCAATATAATTCGATTAAGCCATATGTTATTGATGATAGGGCAATGCCTAGTCGGGAGCGCTTGCAATCTCCAGAGGATAGAGAGCAACTAAATGGTGTAATTGAATGTATATTATGTGCTTGTTGTTCTACTGCGTGTCCATCATTTTGGTGGAATCCTGATAAATTTTTGGGGCCAGCTGCATTACTTCATGCTTATCGTTTTATTGCTGATACACGTGATCAAGCAACAAGTGAAAGGCTTGATAATCTTAATGATCCATATAGATTATTCCGTTGTCATACTATCATGAATTGTGCTGATGTATGTCCAAAACATCTAAATCCAACTAAAGCTATAGGTAAGATTAAAGAGATTATGCTAAATAGAGCGATATAGGGTTATGGATTATGTAGCATTTCAAAAACTCAAGTGGCATTCTAGGCGTTCGATCCTAGAGCTTGATATCTGTTTTGATAATTTTATCCAAAATGGAGGGCTTGATAAATTAGATGAAACCGAGCTTCTTGCTTATCAAGAGTTACTTGAATGTGATGATAGTGATTTGATGGTGCTATTACTTGGTAATGATGTTGTTGATGATGAAGTTACCCAAAGGGTAGTTGATAAAATAAGATTGAAATAAGTATTTAAAATTATATTAAGGAGACTTAAAATGACTGATAAAGTAGTTAAAATTGATTTTGGTGATGGACTTGTAGCTGAAATGCCTGTCTTTAAGGCAACTATTGGTCAAGATGTTATTGATATGCGTAGTCTTGGTAAGTTTGGAATGTGGAGTTATGACCCTGGATTCCTATCAACTGCAGCTTGTGAATCAAAAATCACTTATATAGATGGTGAAAAAGGTCAATTATCGTATCGTGGTTACCCAATTGAACAATTAGCTCTTAATTCAACACACCTTGAGAGTGCTTATTTATTACTCTACGGTGAATTACCTACTAAATCTCAAAAAGAAGAATTTGAAAAATCAGTAATTAATCACACTATGTTAAACGATCAACTAATTAGCGTATTTAAGGGCTTTAGGCGTGATGCTCACCCTATGGCTATGATGACTGGTATTGTTGGAGCTCTTGCCGCTTTTTATCCTGATGCCTTTGATTTTCAAAGCGAAGAACATCGTAAAATCTCAATTATTCGTTTAATTGCTAAGATGCCAACTGTAGCTGCTTATTGCTATCGTTATACACAAGGCTTACCTTTTATGTCACCACTTAACAAACTATCTTATGCTGAGAATTTCTTACATATGATGTTTGCTACTCCTTGTGAAGATTATATTGTTAATCCAGTAATATCTAGAGCATTTGACCGTATTTTACTTCTACATGCAGATCATGAGCAAAACGCTTCTACTTCAGCTGTTCGTTTAGCAGGAAGTTCAGGTACTCATCCTTTCTCAGCAGTTGCAGCCGGTGTTGCTTGTCTATGGGGCCCATCACATGGTGGTGCTAATGAAGCAGTCCTAAAGATGCTTGACGAAATTGGAGATGAGTCAAATGTGGATGATTACGTTGCTGGGGTGAAAGACAAGAAGTATCGTTTGATGGGTTTTGGGCATCGTGTATATAAAAATAATGATCCAAGAGCTAAAATTATTCGTGATACTTGTTATGAAGTTCTAGATGTACTTGGTAAAAAGGATGATCCGCTATTTAAACTAGCTATGAAATTAGAAAAGGTAGCACTTTCAGATCAGTATTTTATTGACCATAAGCTATATCCAAATGTAGATTTTTATTCGGGGATTATTTTAAAGGCTATTGGTATTCCAGAATCAATGTTTACTGCAGTATTTGCTTTAGCTAGAACTGTTGGGTGGTTATCACAATGGCAAGAAATGATTACTGAAAAAGATTTGAAAATCAGTCGTCCGCGTCAGTTATATACTGGTTATACTACACGTGATTACGTTAGTATTGATAAGCGAGTTTCAGGAGTTTAATAATGGCAAATAATATGCCTAATATGCAGGATAAATGGCGTAGTTCTTATCTATTCGGAGGGAATGCTGATTTTATTGAAGAATTGTATGATAGTTATTTAGATGACCCCAAAAGTGTCGAACTAAAGTGGCAGAGTTATTTTAATTCTCTTCAAGATGCTAAAATAAAAGATGTGTCACAAGGTGCTATCAAACAAAAATTTTCAATTATTACTAGTAAGCCTAGTCTGATGTCTTCAGGTGGTGAGATTAGTGATGCTCAAACTAAGGTATGGCGCTTTATTGAAGCGTACAGAGCCACTGGTATGGAGTATGCACAACTTGATCCTCTAAAGCGTCATAATAGACCAAAGCCAGATGAACTTTTAGTTGAAACCTATGGTATCCAAAATGAATTAGACAATGAGTTTTATGTTGATTTAGATATATCGTCTTCAAAGAAGTTTAAGCTAAAAGATATTGTAAATCGTTTTGATTCTATTTATTGTGAAAATTCTGGATTTGAATTTGGGCATATTGCTGACTTAAATGAACGCTCTTGGCTTACTCAATATGTAGAAAATAACTATCTAAATTTTAGCGTGTCTACTGCTGAGAAAGTCAATTTATTACAGAAGCTTACAGAAGCTGATGGTTGGGAGAGGTTTTTACATACCAAGTACGTAGGACAAAAAAGATTTTCTCTTGAAGGTGGTGACTCTCTAATCCCCGCTCTTGATAGAATTATTAAAACTGGTGCAAAAAATGCTATATCTGAAGTTTATATTGGTATGGCTCACCGCGGACGTTTAAATACGTTAGTTAATATTTTAGGGAAATCTCCTCAAAAGATTTTTGATGAATTTGATAGTAATTATCCACATTATGATTTTGTTACTAGTGGAGATGTCAAGTACCATAAAGGATATCAATGTAATTATGTAACAGAGAGTGGTTTAGTTAAGACTGTTTTAGCTTATAACCCATCGCACTTAGAAGTGGTAAATCCAGTAGTTAATGGAATGGTTAGATCAAAGCAAGATGCTTTATCCAATACAGATGGTATTTTGGGGGTGTTGGTACATGGTGATTCAGCACTTATTGGTCTAGGCACCAATCAAGGTGTGCTAAATATGTCGCAGACACGTGGTTATGGTGTTGGTGGCATTATACATATTGTTGTAAATAACCAAGTTGGGTTTACGACTTCTGATATTCGAGATAATCGCTCATCTAGATATTGTAGTGATATTGCTAAAATGATTGAATCTCCAATATTTCATGTTAATGGGGATAACATAGAGAGTATAGCTTTTATAATGGATTTGGCTATAGAGTACCGCCAGAAGTACAAAAAAGATATCTTTATTAATATCGTATGCTTTAGACGTCATGGTCATAATGAAGCTGATGATCCATCATTGACGCAACCTTATATGTACCGTTTGATAAAACAACATCCAGGAGCTCGTAAATTATATGCGAATAAACTAGTGGGTGAGGGCGTAGTTACTGATGCTATAGTTGATACTATGTCTGAAAACTATCGTTTGGCACTAGTAAAAGGAACCCATGTTAATTCAGATACTATGAAAGCTCTCAAATGGTATGATAACTTTGATACGAAGGTTGTACTAGAAGCTACTGAGAATGACAAAGTAAAAACATCTATTGATCTAAAAACTATAAATAAAGTCACATTTGCAGTAACTACATTACCAGAAAATTTTACTCCACATCCAACGGTTACAAGGCTAATTGATAGTCGTCGTTTAATGGGTAATGCAGAACATCCAGTTGATTTTGGGATGGCTGAGATGCTTGTATATGGTAGTTTATTACTTGAGGGTATTAGTGTTAGGATGAGTGGGGAAGATACTTGCCGCGGTACTTTTACTCATAGACATGCAGTATGGCACGATCTAAATCGAAGTGATATAAGTGATAGTGGTTATTCTCCTTTGGCACAGTTACAAAATAATAGTAAACTAAAAATGTATGATTCAGTTTTAAATGAAGAATGTGTACTTGGTTTTGAATATGGTTATAGTACTCAATCACTTCGTGATTTAGTAATTTGGGAAGCTCAGTTTGGTGATTTTGCAAATGGTGCACAGGTTATTATTGATCAGTTTATTATTTCTGGTGAAGCTAAATGGGGTACACTTAGTAATTTAACATTGATGCTGCCGCACGGTTACGACGGTCAAGGTCCTGAACATTCCTCAGCTCGCGTTGAAAGATTTTTGCAACTATGTGCAGAAAATAATATCAGAGTAGTCATGCCTTCAACTGCAGCTCAGATGTTTCATATATTACGCAATCAGGCACTAACTAATTATATCAAGCCATTGGTTATATTTATGTCAAAACGGTTGTTACGTTATAAAGATGCTATGAGTTCAATTAATGATTTTGTAAACGGTGGGTTTAATAGAGTGCTTCCTGAAACTACTACCAAAGTTGATAAAGTAAAAAGAGTTATTGTTTGTGCCGGTCAGGTGTATTATGATTTTTATAATGAAAGATCACGCCTTAAGCTTGATAATGAAGTTGCGATTATTAGACTTGAACAGTTTTATCCGTTTCCAACTGATTTACTAAAACAAGAATTAGCAAAGTTCAATAAAGCAACTAAGTTTATCTGGGGTCAAGAAGAGCCATATAACCAAGGGTCTTGGTTAATGATTCGTGATAGCTTGGACTTTGCTATTGACGGAGTTGGTAAGTTTAGTGTTGTTAGCCGTCCTGCAGCGGCAGCTCCTGCATGTGGGTACGGTAATATTCATACCAAAGAAATAGCTGAATTACTAGCAGCAGCATTTGCCTAGATATAAAATATTTTGCTATTAATGCAGAGCAAAGTTAGGATATTAGTCCTAAAGCTTATGAGGTAGCTGTTTTGGTTTCGGATCTAATGACGGTGGGTTTAAGATTGCCCATTGGATATACTGAAGAAAATACAGGCATCAATTTAGGTATATAAAGTTACTAGCATTATACTCTTAAGGGTGCGGTATGAATAACGTGTCGGCATACCGGAGACTGTAAAACTTTGCTAAACTAATGGTTGTTAAAATCAAGATTTTAGCAAAGTAACAACCTCGTTAGGGGTTCTAAATTTAAGTGCTTTTCTTGACCTATTACTTAAGTTATTTTCAATTTTTCATATTGTTTCATCTGTGATATGCATCAAAGTTAGTAACCTTGGGTAAATATCTTCAATTGCAGTTTGAATTTCGATGCACTTTTAGCTTGGGCTTGACATTAATCTAGATTTATGGTTTTTTTAGTCATAATTAATAACTCCTTATCTAGATATTAGTATCATTATTTTATTAAATTTCACTTTTTATAATATTTCCAAAATATGATATATCACAAATAATATTTAACAAGTTGCTAAATTTTCAATAAATATAACTAGTAACCTTAGTACTCAAGATAACTAATCTAAACAATATTAACTTTCTGGGTAAATATTTAGGTAGCATGTTTTTGCCATATCCAATTCAGAAATTAACTACAATTAAAGATGAGCATAGTTGGTGTCTATAAAATTAACCATAAGTTTTCGCTACACATGGTATTTATAGTGCATTATAATAGTTCCGTCAGGCAAAAAACTAGAGTCTTCATCTCAACGATGAAAAAACAAGGATTGAACATACTGGATTTAATCCAAATGATTCTAATCTAGTATTAGGTACTGGTTAGTAATTAAAAAGGTTTTAGATTATGTTAAATAATAAATCGAACAGTATTGAGCTGTCTCCTTATCATAAAATATTTTATAATGAATGGAAGTTAAACCCTAACTCGAGTCAATATAATATTGTTTTTGACCAGGATATAGCAGATAGCTTAAATGTATTTCAATTAAAAAATGCCATAGAGAGATTTATTTCACAACATGTTTTATTAAATAGCCATATCAAAGTGATTGAAGGTGAGCCATATTTTATTCAAAATGAACAAATACGGCAACTTGAAATATACGATTGTATCAGTAATGAGTCGCTTTATAATTATATATCACAACCCTTTAATCTTGAAGATGAAGCCTTATACCGATTTGCTGTATTTACAATGGCAGATGGTAGCTATAGATTTATTTTAGTCTGGCACCATCTTGTAATGGATGGTGCTTCAGTTAATATAGCTATTACAGAAATATCTAATTATTATAATTCTACATCATATAATACAAAATACTCTTTATATCAACAAAAGGATATTGTTGAGACAACTACTGAATTATTTAATAAAAGATTGGCAGCATATCGTAGCTTATACCAGGATTTTTGGGATAATTTATTAGTAGATATTGAGCCGTTAGATTTGCGGTTTTTAAAACCACATGTTACTTATAATAAAGATGATATACCTTGTATAAGAGAAATTAGATTTAGCTTTAATAGGGCAGAAACCAGATTATTAATTAAGACATCCCGTAAATACTTAATTACCCCATATGTTTATGGACAGTGTGTATTTGCTATTTTATTGTACAGATATACCAGCCAAGATAAATTTGCAATAAGTTATCCTTTATCTATAAAAGGTGGAGTTGATTTTTTATGTGGTGCAAAAATTAACACTAATTTGAAGGTATATAATTTCACTCAGACAACAACAATAATTGATTTATTTAATCAAACCCGAGAATTTATAAAATCGTTAAAACAAAATAGTACAAATTGCAGTTACTATCCTATAGATGGCATTGTAGAGCATGTGAACAAGGATTTATTAAAGGTAGGTTTTGCAGATACCGATTTAAAAGATACTAAATTTAATTTTATTGGAGCAGAAACCTTAAAAATAAATCATGAATTTAATATTGATATTGCCGCAAAGTTGTTTTTTGAGCAACAAACTAAAGATGGTCAATTAAATTACAGGGTAAAATATAATCCACTTGAAATTGATTGTAAGATTCTAGAAAATTTTGTTAATCACTACAAGATACTGTTTTTTGAAATATTGAATGATTTAGCAAATGATGTTCAGAACAAATTAATATTGCAGTATCAATTATTAAGTGATAATGAATATAAACAAATTGTATATGATTTTAATAAAACTGAGCAACCATATCCAAATAATAAAACAATACACCAATTATTTGAAGAACAAGTTAGTAAAACACCGGATAGTATAGCTTTAGTTTATGAAAATACCCAGTTAACTTATATACAGTTAAATAGTATGGCTAATCAGTTAGCTAATTATTTAAGAGGAGTTTATCTAATAAAGGGAGATGATTTAATAGCATTATGCTTAGATAGGTCTGAGTATATAATAATTTCTATATTAGGAGTCTTGAAAGCTGGTGGTGCTTATGTGCCAATTGATACTAGTTGTCCAACTGATAGAATAAAATATATTCTACAAGATACTCAATCTAAGATATTAATAACTAATGATGTATATATAAGTAAATTAAGCATTTTTGAAAATATTACTAAAATATGTATAGATAATGAAGTTCTACAAAAATTATTGTTATCTGAGTCGATTGCTAATCTAAACACTTGCATTGCCATAACTAATTTAGCATATGTAATATATACGAGTGGAACAACTGGAAATCCTAAAGGAGTTATGCTCGAGCACAGAAATGTAATTAACACTATATGGGCAATTAAAAATATTTATAATTCAAATGAAGTAACTAAAATAGCTGCATTTTGCAATTATACTTTTGATGTATCAGTATCAGAATTTTTGGTGTCTTTGTTTCATGGGCATGAGCTACACCTATTAAGTAATGAGGTTCGACAAGATGTGGAGCTAATTGGAAAATATATAAATTCTAGAAGTATAAACTATATTTATTTACCTCCAGTTCTTTTATCTTATCTCCCACATGCTGATTATAGTTCACTTAAAGGGATAATTTATGCGGGTGAACCTTGTGATTCAAGTGTTGCTTCTTATTGGTGCGATAAGGTTCGACTATATAATTATTATGGTCCTACAGAAGCTGCTATTTATGCAACAGGCTTACAGGTAAAGAAGGATAAAGCTCATCTTATAGGGAAGCCATTAAATAATGTTAAAGCATATGTACTAAATAAGCACTTACAAATATTACCTATAGGTGCATTAGGGCAGTTGTATTTATCTGGTGATGGTCTGGCTCGAGGATATTTAAATCAGCCTGATTTAACTCAAGCCAAATTTATAAAACTCCCGTTTTGTTCTCTAAAAGCTTCAACTCCTCAAATTTATGAAAAGTTATATGCAACCGGTGATTTAGTGAGGCAGTTTTCAGATGGTGATATAGAATTTATTGAGCGAATTGATTCTCAAGTAAAAATTAGAGGTTATAGAATAGAGTTAGATGAGATAGCTAATAAAATAAGTTGTTACCCTCAAATTAAGCAAGCAATAGTTTTAATAAAAAACACCTCAGAACTTAAAGATAATATTACTACGAATAGCTGTAATCAATATGTTGTAGGTTATTATGTTTCAGAACATAGGTTAGACGAGGTAGATATTATCAATTATTTAAGTACACAATTGCTTTCATATATGATACCTAGTTTACTAGTACATATAGATAAACTTCCGATTACACTCCAAGGTAAATTAAATTATAAAGAGTTACCTGTTCCAGATTTTAGTCCAAACTGTGATTTAGTGGCGTCACATAATGATTTAGAGTTAACGATATGTAAAATATATGCTGAAATTTTAAAACTTCCATTAGAAAAAATCGGAGTTAATCATGATTTTTTTAAATTAGGAGGTAATAGTATTTTAGCAATTCGTCTAGTGACTAAATTACAAAATTATTTTAAAATTACAGTAAATGATGTTTTTAAATTAAGAACTCCTAGTAAGTTAGCAAAAGATGTAATATTAATTAAAGATAGCTTACGCTATAAACTTGAGAATATAAAAGAGCTTTATAGGCAATTGGCAAATAATAATTTAGCTGAGGAAATAAAAGCTAATAAATACCAACTAGATTATATGCAGCAACTTAAAAAACTACAATTTACTCCACGAATTAAAGCAATAAAAAATATTCTATTGACTGGTGCTACTGGTTATTTAGGGTGTAATATTTTATACCAGCTCTTAAGTACAACTCAATATAAGATATATTTATTAGTAAGAGCAAATTCCAACGTTCATGCGTATAGTAGGTTGAGTAATACCTTTAAATTTTATTTTGATTTAGATCTAGACATTTATCGAGAAAGAGTTGTAGTAATGTCTTCGGATCTCATTAATAATAATTTAAATTTGGATATAGAAACATATCAACATTTAGTACAAAATGTTGACAGTATTATTCATGCAGCAGCTTCAATAAAACATTATGGTAATTATGAAACATTTTATCAATCTAATATACAATCAACAATCAATTTACTTGAGTTAGCAAAATTGACCAAAGTAAAAGATTTTCATTACATATCCACAATTAGCGTATTTATGGATGGTTATGTAGCCGGAGAAAAATATTATATATTTAATGAAGACTCTAATAATGAAATTCTACAAAATAAGACCAATTTTTATGTTCAAACAAAATATACTGGAGAATTAGTTACTATTGAATATCGTCAATATGGCGTAAATGGTAATATTTATCGGGTAGGTAATTTATGCATTAACTCATTAAATTATAAAACCCCTCAAAATATTGAAGAAAATTCTTTTTTTATCCGAATTAAAACTATTTTAAATCTAGGAATTATGCCTAAAGAGTTATCATTAGTTGAGATTTCACCAGTAGACTGGACGGCTTTAGCGATTATAAAATTATTTAATCAAGCAGAACTCACTAATCAAACTTATCATGTTTTTAATCCAAATACATGTAACTTACTCAAATTATTAGCAAAAAATAAAAACATTAATATTATAACGGTGCCATTTGATGAGTTTATTGATATTATATTAAGTCAGCTTGAGAATAATACCGATAGTGAACAAATTGAATTATTCATGCTACATCAGTTATGGCTCCAAGATATTGATATAACTCATTATAGTACAAATATTATACTTCAAAATAAAACTGAAGCTATATTATCTAAACTTGATTTTAAATGGCAGCATATTACAAGTAATACATTATCTGAGCTTATTAATAAATCCTTTGAAAGGAGAAATGAAATGCTAGAGCGGAAACAAATTGATAAACATGTTGAATACATGGCGGATAAGATGCCTTGTGCACTTTATTGGTTAAATTTAGATTATATGGTAACTGGTGTAAATAAAAAGCTTTTAAAAGCTATAGGTGCTGCTTCGAGAGATGATATTATTGGAAAAACAGTTTATGACTTTTACCCTACACATGTGGCTGATAGTTTACATCGTGATTTTAAGATTGTAGCAGAAACTGGTCAAGATTTAGAACATGAACATATGATTGTAGATATTACAACCGGCAAAAGTAGATATTTTGCAGCAACGGTGTCACCTTTACGTGATAGTTATGAAAAAATTATTGGAATAATCGGTACTTCAATAGAGATTACAGCTGAAAAAGAAGCTGAAAGTCTTAAATATCAGAATGATAGACTAGAGTTTTATAAAAAAAACTACATAATTGAACAACAACAACAAGATGAATTCAGGAAAATTGTTAATCAAGTTGTTCACGATATCAAATCACCAGTTAGCACATTAAGAATGATATTGCCATATTGTGATGTGCTACCTGAAGAGATACGTATTACTATAAAGCAATCAGCAGGTAGAATACAAGATATTGCTGGCAACCTTCTAAATAGATTTAAACCTTATTTGAATGAAGAGGCAGCAACTGAGAATAAACTTAGTCCAACTTTAATTAGTGTAGATATTTTAGAAATTGTTGCTGAGAAAAAATATGAATATGCTAAATTATCAGTAGATTTTGTAGTTGAAATAAGTAAGCAGAGCTACTTCGTGTTTATTAATACTAATGTCAGAGAGTTTAAGCGGATGATGTCTAATCTTATCAATAATGCAGTAGATGCACTTGATGGTAAATCAGGAGTAATTACTGTACAATTAGATATAGTTGATAATAAAGTTGAAATAATCATCAAAGATAATGGTAAAGGTATGCCAGATTCAGTGAAAGAAAAAATCCTAAATAATATTGCAGTTACTTCAAATAAAAAAGATGGGCATGGTATAGGATTTGAGCAAATTAGAGATACTTTAGCTGCTAATGAGGGTAAATTAGCTATTAAATCAAAAGTTGGTGCAGGTACTATAATCATTTTAAGCTTTCCAGTATCCGATACGCCGGACTGGATATGTAACAAAATTGAATTAAAAACAGACGACTTTATTGTTATTTTAGATGATGACCCATCTATTCATGGTGCATGGAGAGCAAGGTTAAAAAAACATGCTATAAAAATTAAGTGCAAGCATTTTGAAATAGGTAATGATGCAATAGAGTTTATCAATAACTTATCTGAGGTTCAAAAAGATAAGGTTATTCTACTTACCGATTACGAATTACTAAAACAAGGTCTTCACGGTTTAGATGTAATTAACAATACTAATATTAAACGTTCTATTTTAGTAACTAGTCATCATAACGATGATAGTATACATGTATTAGCTGGGTTATCCAATACTAAAATTTTACCTAAATTACTTGCTTCAGAAGTTGTTATTAATCATCTTAATAGCTCTGATACTGTTAAAACTAAAAAAGTAGATAATAAAAATTTAAAAAAAGTTGACTTAGTAATTATTGATGACGATGATCTGCTTGTTGATACCTTGGTAAGATGTGTGTTACAGGGTAAAAAAGTTGATACATATTACTCAGCACTAGAATTTTTAGGTTATATATCAATTTATTCAAAAAACACTAAATTTCTAATAGATAATCAATTCAAAGGTGAAAGCATTACAGGGATAGAAATAGCTACAACATTATATGAACTTGGGTTTCATCAGCTTTATCTGTTTTCTGGTTGGGATTTTACCAATGATAATTCGATACCACACTTTTTAAATATTATAGCAAAAACTGACACTGATACCGTAAAGCAATTAGTAGGAGTAAATACAAACTATAATAACACCTAGAGCATGCTCTATCTGAAACACAATTACTGCGGGAATTACAGTTTATAATATAAGCACATTGATATAGATGTGTTGCTACGGTTATATTTCAGGCTGCGACAATACGCTACAAGCAAGTCGACTGGGCTTTGTTCTTATTCATTATTGTACTTTTTAGAAATAATTAATTTAAAAATTGGAACATAATTAAACAATGATATGCAATTATAATACTTTACTTAGACCATTTATCTCGAAATTTTATTAATAAATTTATTAATGGTTTATTTGTGTAATTATTTTACTTAAAAGTTTAGGAGCTGTCATGGATGATAAAACATATTTCGCTAATTATAAGAAAGCATGTGATGTAATATTTAAATCACAAAAAAATGAGTATTCGTATCTTAAAGATACCAATTTTAAGTATCAAAGTATGACTGAAGCAATGGGACTATTAATTGGAGCAGCTTCACCAGAGGATTTTGTTAATTTAAGTATTGATGAAGCACTCACAAAATTTAATCTAACTTGCTCAGCGTCTAAAAGAACAGATCAATTTCAAAGCCAAGATCTTAATGTGATTAAATCTGGTAAAAAAGGGGTTTATTTGGAAGTAATACCTAATAAATCAGCTACTTCTGAAGAAGAAGTATCAAGAATTGTGGTTATATATAAATCTCCAATAATAAACCACCACACTCAATCTATTGTAGGAATTCATGGGCAAATTAGAGACTTATTATGGCCCAATGTAATAAAAACTATATTTAAATTACGTGGTACTAAGGGATTATTACTAAACCACCATAATAAACGTAATAGTTTAAATGATTACCCATTAAATAATATTCAACATATGGTGCTTTTTTTGTGTATACATAAGTACTCATATTCTGAAATATCTATATTTTTAAATGAGTTAGGTAATCAAATTACCTCTAGTCGTGTAAATGATTATCTTGAACAGCTTAAATTAATATTTCATGTACGTACCAAAGATCAATTAATTGAAAAAGCAATTGGTTTAAACTTTCATGTAATGTTACCTTGTGATTTATTTAGTCCATCAGAGACTATTAAAGTAAATAGTGAAGTTGCTACTGTTATATGCTGTAACTGCAAGAATGGAAATTGTTCTGAGCATAATAATTCAGAAAAAGATAAAAGCAAATAATATTTTGTTAAACTAGTTTATTTACGGCTCTTTATTATTTCGTGTGGGTGTCTCTAAATACTGAGTTTACCCATAACTAGATAAATTAATAAATCTCTTTTACAATCTAAAGATTTAACTCAAAATTAAATCTTAGATTTATGCTAAAATATTGCAAGTATATTTTTATTAATAAAGTGTAATGCAAGTAAACTCAATAGCCATACATTGGTTTCGACAGGATCTACGTTTAGAGGATAATCAAGCCCTATTTACTGCTTGTGAACAAGGTGTGGTTTTACCTATATATATTCTTGATGATGTAAACGCTGGTGTATTTAAAATGGGTGAGGCTAGTCGTTTGTGGCTTCACTATTCTCTTAAATCTCTGAATAAATCACTAAATGGTAAATTGTCAGTATATATAGGTA
>CAZJFO010000003.1:0-19546 GCA_964545465.1 uncultured Neisseria sp. | reverse complement strand
TGGTTTGTCAAAAAAGTATAATATTTCAAATATTTACTGGAATCGTTGTTATGAGCCATGGCAAATTAACCGAGATACCAAGATTAAAAAAACCTTAATAGAGCAAGGTATAGCAGTAAATACATATAATAGCCTACTTCTATGGGAGCCTTGGGATGTCTTAAAGTCTGATGGAACACCTTATAAGGTATTTACACCATTTTATCGTAATGGCTGTTTAAATAGCAAAAGACCAAGAGTGCCACTTCCAATACCAGAAAAATTATCTCTTATTAATGATGTAGAAAATCAACTTACAATAGACGCTCTCAATTTATTACCTAAAACACCTTGGGGTGAAGAATTAGTAAAGCAATATAAAATAGGTGAACAAGGGGCAAGGTTAGGGCTTGAATACTTTGTAATTAATAGACTAAACTTATATAAAGATGGTCGAAATTGCCCAGCAAAATCAAATATATCACGGTTATCGCCACATCTTCATTTTGGTGAAATTTCACCAAACATTATTTGGTATAAAGTACGTAGTAGTGGCGATAATGATAATATCGATACATTTTGCAGTGAGCTTGGGTGGCGTGAATTTTCTTATAATTTGCTATACTATAATCCAAATTTACCTTCTGTTAATTTTCAATCAAAATTTGATAAATTCCCTTGGAGTACAGATAGAGACGTATTATCTAAATGGCAAAAAGGTCAAACAGGTATTCCTATTGTTGATGCTGGTATGCGTGAATTATGGCAAACTGGATTTATGCATAATCGGGTACGAATGATAGTAGGTTCTTTTTTAGTAAAAAACCTAATGTTAGATTGGAGAGAAGGGGAGAGATGGTTCTTTGATTGTCTTTTTGATGCTGATTTGGCTAGTAATAGTGCAAGTTGGCAGTGGATTGCTGGTTCTGGTGCTGATGCTGCACCTTATTATAGGGTATTTAATCCGATTCTTCAAGGGCAAAAATTTGATGTTAATGGACAATATACAAGGCATTATGTACCTGAGTTAGCGCTATTGCCAGATAAATACATATTTAATCCATGGGAGGCACCACATGAAGTACTAAATTCTTCCAATATCAAATTAGGGGTTAATTATCCTCGTCCAATAGTTAATCTAAAAACTTCAAGGGATATGGCATTGGCAGCATTTAAAAATCTATAAAAACATAATGGTACTATTTTGGGTTGTTAGGTGCTCCTAAAATAAGTCATAATATGGTGGTATTAATTTTATGCTAATAATCCTAAACTCTTGTTATTAATAATTATGTTAATTTAACTTAAGTAAAACATTTATAAAAGGAATTTCATGAAAAAAAAGTATTGTTTTTTAGGGCTAGTTTTGATTAGTTCATTGAGTTTTGCTAAAGAACGATTTGTTAAAGGTTCTGGTTCAGAAGCTGCTTGTGTACTTGATACTAAAAATCATCTAATGTTGGTTAAAGCACCACCCGTAATCAAATATAATTGGGATAATGCCAATAAATATGTTAAAGAACTAAAATTATGTGGATTTAGTGATTGGCGTTTACCAACTAAAGAAGAGCAGATAGAGCTACAGAATGATGTTGGAGCTTATGCTACTTTTGCTTGGTTTAATACCCATGGTTTTGATAATATACAAACTGATTTCTATTGGTCTAGTGATAGTTATGTTAAAGATAACCATGATGCATGGGGAATCTATATGTATAGCAGTAAAGTTTATAATGAGCCTAAGTCTAACTTAAACTATATTTGGCCAGTGCGTAAAATATAATTAAATTAATAAAGTGAAGTAAACTGTCTTACTTCACTTTATTAATCAGTTCCATTTTTTATGTTTATTCATTCTAGCATAAATATTTGCTAGTATTATGAAAATAAATCCAGTTATAAAGTTAATAAGCGTAAAACCATACAAAGAATAATTTAAATAACTTATTATATGATTTGCAAGTTCTAATCCAAAAGCTAATATTGTTGTTAGTATAAATGCCATTAGTGAGGTAATTAATCCTTGTGATAAATTAGGTATAGTCATTATTAAGCGCATTGCAAGAGTATTAAAGACTCCAATCCCAAAGCCATATAAAAACATAGCAAATACCACGATATTTATGTTTGAATTAAAAATTAATGCTATAGTTAGACCTAAAAATGCCAAACCACTACAAGTTTTAAGTAAAGAATTAAATGAAATCCGTCCCGCCGTCATATGCATTACTATGGTGCTTAGTGATAGCCCACCAATAGCTATTAGTTGATAAATTGCATAGTTTTTTATGGGGAGATTTAGTGTTTTAATTATTATTGTTGGAGCAAGCCCTATCCAGCACATAATTGACAATGCACCTAAGCTTATGCAAATTGTACCAACTATAAACTGAGGCGTACATAGTATTTTTATATATGATTGGATTGTGTTTTTTACACTTATCTTTGAAGGTCTAACTATATATCTTGGGGTATACATGTATAGACCTATAAAAGAAATAAAAGCTACTATACCAGTTATGATAAATACATAACGCCAATTAGATAATTGGATAATAGCAACACCAATAACCGGACCTATTAATGGCGCTAATAAACTCACATTTCCCATTAGTGACATAATCTTTACAGATTGTTCATCATTAAATTTTTCATGAACTAATGCATAACCTATAGCCACATAGGCAACAGAACTTCCTTGAAGTAATCGACCAAACATAAATTCAAATATATTTGAAGCAGTTACTAAAAATATAGTAAAAACCATGAATAAAGTAACACCAACTAAAATTATGATACGTTTACCATAACGTTCAGATAGTGGTCCTAAAAACAATTGCAATAAGCTACTGCCTAAGATGTATACCGTTAATGATAGGCTGACATACTCAATTGGTGCATGAAACTCAGTTACGATATTTAACATACCTGGCATAATCATATCATTTGATACATAAGTACCAAATTCATACATTACCAAGAATATAACAAATAAATATAGGTTTCTCATCCTGACTTTCAATAAATACTGTAAAAGATCTTGAACTTAAGTTTTAGTTGAGGAGCCATACCTAAATTAAATGTTATTTCTCTTCGGCAACGACGTAGGTGAAGAATTCAACTTCCCCATCATTATTTTCTTCTGCATATACTCCCTGAATCTCATTGGAGAACCCTGGAAATAAACGCCAACTTTCTTCAAAAGCATTGAAATACTCAATCATAGGTGTAGCCTTAGAGTCATAGCGTTCACCAGGAACTATTATACCTATCCCAGGAGGGTATATAAGTGCAAGAGTTGCTGAGATTCTATTTTTTGCTTCTTTAAGTGGAATATAGTCAACTTTATTACCTGCAAGAGCATTGTTAGCAGCACGGCCACTTATTACTTGTTCTGGGAAATGTTCAAAACTAAATGAGTCTTCCTGTAGTTTTTTGACATTTTTAGCTTTATAAAAATCATGCATTTCTTGACATAACTCACGGATTTTATACCCAGAATAGCGCTTGCGATATTTGTCATAAATAGTTGGAACCACATCATGTAATGGTGCATTACTATCAACTAATTCTTTAAATTTAACTAGATGTGAGATAAGTGATGATGCTTTGCTAGTTTCAACCCCCGGTGTCATTAAAAATAAGATACTATTTAAGTCACATTTTTCAGGAATAATATCATTATCTCGAAGATAATTGGTTAGAATTGTAGCAGGAATCCCGAAGTCTTCATATTCACCAGTTATTGGATCTATTCCCGGTGTTAGCAAAGTTAATTTGTTAGGATCAACCATAGCATAATTATCAGCTATTTTTTTATAGCCATGCCAATTATTACCTTGTGTAAATCTCCAGCATTGTTGTTCCATAGCTAAAACATCAGTATTTATTTGTTCCCAAGGGGTATTAACTATATCATCTATATATTCAGAATTAGTTATACTTACTGTATTTGGTACAAATGGGTTGAAAAACCAACGGTTATTAATATTATCATCTTGGGCATATTTATTTTGCAAGCTACGAATTTTTTTTCTAACTTCAATGCCGAGTTTTATTGTATCATCCCAAAGTATTTCACCTGACTTACCTTTATGGATTTGAGCACATACATCAAGAGATGCAAAAAGAGGATAAAATGGTGATGTTGATGCGTGTAACATAAACATTTCATTAAATCTACGATGTTCTACTCTTCTAGTTAAGCCTTTGATGTGGTTGTCTTTAAAGTGGATTTGTGATGCTTGAGAAAAACCTGCTAATTGCTTATGAGTAGATTGAGTTGCAATGATGCCAGGGCTATTTTCATCAAGATCTTCAATTCCCATTGAAAAATGGTTTTTAAATAAAGGATGAAATTTACCAAACCCAGCCCATGCTTCATCAAATAAAATAAAATCACATAAATGACCAATCTTATCGTATATCGTTTTGGTATTATATAAAGTGCATTGTTCAATTATTGCTAACCGAAATGGGCGCGTTTTTTTCCAAGCATTTTTATCTTTTACTAGAGGGTTATTCTTTATACGTTCACGTAATACTGTTTCATCTAATGAACTCCAATTAATTGGTCCAATCATGCCATATTGATTACGGTTAGTATCTAGATAAATAGGTGTAGCACCAGCTAAAAATAAAGCACCTTGATGGTTTGATTTATGGTTGTTACGATCAAATAATACCAAATCATCTTCAGCAAGTATTGCACAAGTAACAGTTTTGTTAGAAGTAGATGTACCATTCATAACGAAATATGTGCGATCTGAGCCATAGATTTTGGCAGCTTCAGCTTGAGCATCAAGTGCCGGACCTTCGTGAATCAATAAGTCTCCAAGATCAATTTGGGCATTACACAAATCGTCACGAAATACTGCCTCACCCATGTGCTTAAAAAATATCCGTCCTGCTGGAGAGCGTTTAAAAAAGACGCCACCTTGATGACCTGGGCAAGTCCAAGCACGACTACCTTGAAAATTATGTGCTAATAAAGCACCAAAGAATGGAGAGACAATGCTTTTCCCATATTTTGTTAGAGAATATGATATTTCTTTAACAATATGATCAACACTTTCCTCCTCTAAACAGATAAAACCGTTAATTTTAGCGAAGTTATTGTTATTAATGTCAGCAAATGAATCAGCCATAGATATTATATAAATTGGAGTTTCCAAACCACGTTCGCGGATGAATTTAACCAATTCAACTACGGGTTGATGGTTTTGCTTATCAAGTATGAGTAAAAATGCACCAATAGATAAATCAACATTTACACTACGATATGCCTCATCAATATTTTTGGCTTCATAAATTTTAAACCCATTACCTTTTACACGCTCAAAAATATTTTCTACGGTTCTAGAGTGAACTGCATCACGTTCTTCGCTATCATTGTAAAGTAGAAAATGGAGGTAGTTATTAAATTCTATATTCATTGTTATCTTTCATTGTTATGTGACACATTAGAAGATATTATATCACTCTCTAATATAAAATCAAATTTTTTGTAATTTTTATTATTAAACCTGATTATAAATTATAGTACAATAATGGAAACATGTGAAGATTTTTATAGAAGGTACACGATGCTTACTACTAATAAAGAAGAAATTGCTATAATTTATGAACAACCATTCCTTGAGCTAGTCAGTAAAGCGCGTGTTATTCATCAGCAAAATTTTATTGATGATATAGAGCTGTGTCAGCTAGTAAGCGTAAAAACAGGTGGGTGCCCTGAAGACTGTGCTTATTGCTCACAAAGTAATAGCAATCAAAGTGAAATTAAAGTTAACCCATTATTGCCATTAGCTGAAGGTGAAAAAGTAGTAATTGAAGCCAAAGCCAAGGGGGTTAAAAGGGTTTGTATGGGTGCAGGATATAAAGCTCCAAATAGTAGTGCTTTAGCCCGGGTAAATGAATATATTGGTGTGATTAAAAAGCATGGTCTTGAATCTTGTGCAACTTTAGGTAGTTTAACTATGGATCAGGCTAATGAATTAAAAGCTGCTGGTCTTGATTATTATAATCATAATATTGATACTTCACCAGAATATTACTCTCAAATTATTACTACTAGGACATTTCAAGATAGAGTAGATACCTTAACAAATATTGGTGTTGCAGGTATTAAGGTTTGTTGCGGCGGTATTTTAGGCTTAGGGGAGAGTAGAGCTGATAGAGTAAGTTTCATTCATGCTCTAACGCAACTTCCTACTGCTCCGGATTCAATTCCTATTAATATGTTAGTTAAAGTTCCTGGTACTAAATTAGCTGATGTAGAAGATCTTGATAAATTTGAGTTAGTCAGAGTAATTGCTACAGTTAGAATTTTATTTCCAAAAACTAGAATTCGCTTATCAGCTGGAAGGTTAGAATTATCTGAATTAGAACAGGTTATGTGTTTTATGAGTGGGGCTAATTCTATTTTTTATGGTGAAAAATTATTAACAACAGATAATAACCGGGAAGATTTGGATAAAAATCTGATCTCCAAACTGGGTGTAAGTGCTAATGGTTAAATGGTCTGATTATATTGCCAAACAATATGAGTCACTGCTTGTTTTAAGATCTAGAATACCAAGATTATCTGGCAATGCTCGCTATTTAAATACCAAAACCAAAAAACACCTCAATTTCATTAGCAATGACTATCTAGGTTTAAGTACTAATATAGAGGTTATTGAAGCCTTTAATAAGGCATCTAGTATATATGGATTAGGCAGTACAGGTGCACCAACTCTTAGTGGATATACTGAAGAGGATTATTTGTTGTCTACTGAAATAGCCTCGTGGCTTGGGTTTAATAGATGCTTACTATTTAATAGCGGGTTTCAATTAAATGTAGGAATATACAGTCAACTTGTAGATAGTAATACTATGCTATGGCTTGACAAAAACTGTCATGCATCACATATTGATGGTATATTGCTATCTAAGGCTAAATTTAGTTCATTTACTGATGCTAATATAGATATTATGATTGATAAGATAAGACAAAAACCCGAAACAAGGCATCTTATTTTAACAGAAGGTAGCTTTAGTATGGATGGAACATGTAGCTATTTGAACAAATTATTTCAACTAAAAAAAGCTTATCCAGATAATATTCTACTAATTATAGATGATGCTCATGGAGTTGGAGCTATCGGCAATAATGGATTTGGAACTATAGAGCAGCTAGAGCTACAAACCAATGATGTTGATTTATTTATTGGTACTTTTGGTAAGGCTTTTGGTACTCATGGTGGATTTATTTGTGGTAATGAAAATATTATAGAGTATTTACAACAAAGTGTTAGAAGCCAGATTTATAGTACTAACTTACCGCCTAGTATAGCAGCAGCTACACGTAAGAGTTTAGAGATAATCAAATCAGAAGAGGGTCTTGCTTTGAGGAAGCGTTTAGTAGATAATATATCGCACTTTAGAAGGTTAACTGACAAAAACAATTCCACACATCATCAAAATATTATTTATAACCAATCTCCAATTCAGTTGTTAATTTTTTCTGATTCAAATAAATTAGACGCTATGCATACTCGATTATTTGACAATAATATTTTGGTGGGTAAGATTAAATACCCAACCGTTCCCAAAGATAAACCACGTTTACGTATTTCACTTAACTCCTTGCATCTTAATCAAGATATAACCTTTTTGATAGAACATATTAATGCTATGGATAACATAATATGAGTCTAAAAAATAAAGATCCAATTATTGTAGTAATTGGTGGTTTTGTGCTTAATGATTTAGTAATGAAACCTTTAAATAAAATCAGTAATAGAGTTAAATTTATTGATATTAATACCTTTGAGGCTCCATTTAATATTGAATTTGCCACAAATAAAGTGATTGAAATTATTAACAGTTATGAAGAAAAAGTTATTTTGTGTGGATATTCAGTTGGTGGGTTAATCGTTATTAAAATTGCTAATTTAATTCCAGACATAATTAATAAAACTATTCTAATTAATTCAACCCCTCGATTTTTAAGTGATGATAATTGGCATGGTATAAAAATAGAGGATTTTTCACAGTTGGAACAAAAGCTTGAAAATATGTCGCTAGAGCAGTTTAAACAATATTTTAGTGCTTTAGCAATGTACCCGTATAGAGATAATCAATTATCTAAACTACAAAGTGAAAAAAGTACTAAAGCTACTTTAGCTAATTGGCTTCAGATTATAAAGATAACTGATTTAATAAGCGAATTAGCTAATGTTTCAGTAGCTATGTTAGCTATTTATGCAGCTAATGATCATCTTGTCCCTGATTCAAATACTCTAGGCAATCATTTAATTGACAAATATACCTTACAAGAGTCATCACATGCTAGTTTAAATACCGTAGATTTAATCAGCAAAATTAAGGAATTTATCCAATGAAATTAAATAATTTTAGTAAAGCAGCTAAAAGTTATTTATTAAATGCAAAAGTTCAAATATCTCCAGCAAAAAAGATTTACGATCTTATTGATAAGTACTATAATTATGAAGATATAATTCTTGATTTAGGTAGTGGCCCTGGTACTTTAGAGCATAGTAAAGAAGTTAAATACTCAACGGTATCATTGGATTTAAGTTTGCCAATGCTTAAAATTGCAAATTCTAAGCATAAGATTAATGGCGATGCTCATAAGCTACCATTTATAAATAATAGTTTTTCGCTTATAATATCCAACTTAATGCTACAGTGGCCAGATGATAAAGGTCAGGTTTTATCTGAGGCTTATAGAGTCTTAAAACCTAATGGAGTTATAGTGTTATCTACATTAATTAAGCCAAGTTTATATGAGTTGCAAGATTCTTGGGCTCAAATTGATAATGAACAACATACTTTAAACTTTTTAAATGAAGAGTGCTATACAAAACTTTTCAAAGAAGTTGGATTTGCCATAGAGCAAAAAGATAACTGGAGTCAAACTTTTTACTTTGATAACATATTCTCACTTTTTAGGAATTTTAAATTAACTGGCTCAAATCTAAGTAAGTCTAATGCAGGTTTGGGGGGGAAGCAAAAACTATACCAACTAGAAAAGGTTTATCAAAAACTTGCTAATTCTGGTAGGTTACCGCTTAGTTTTTCTTATCTAATTATTGTTGCTAAAAAGTAAAGTTTTACTAGTATGGTAAATTTCTCGGTATTTCTTTGTTTACATTTCTATTTAAATAGTGTTAAAATACTGTTGAAAGATAATATAGTAATATCTTATTTGTTTTATTCTTGAGTTTGTAGGAGTTTATTGGTGATGCAAGTTGCATGTATTGTTGGAACAGATACTGAGATTGGGAAAACGCATTCTTGTTGTAAGATAATGGAATATTTAGGTAAAGATAAGCTACCAATCACCACCATAAAACCTATTGCATCTGGGGTTGATTCAACTGAATATGGAGAACTTAATAAAGATGTTTATAGATTGTTAAAGTCAAATACACACCCTCTGGCTTCCAAAAAAATGAACATATGCTGTTTTAAAAAACCTGTTGCACCTCATATTGCAGCTAAAATGGAAAATATCAAATTAAACTCACAACTAGTGTTTAGTAAGACCAAAGCTATAATTGATAAAAAACTACTTGTAAGCCACCTTCTAATTGAAGGCATAGGTGGGCTTATGGTTCCATTAAATGATGAAGAAACATATTTAGATTTACTTAAAAAATGGAATCACCCTGTCATTGTTGTAGTTGGTATGAAACTGGGGTGTTTAAATCATACATTATTGACTGTAAATACATTAAAACAACATAATATTTCTATTGTTGGGTTTATAGCAAATCAAATTGATCCCAATATGTTATCTTATGATGAAAATCTCAACTATTTGGTTAGTAATTTGGGTGTTCCATATTTAGGAATGGTTCCTTATAATGGAAGTCTACAGCCCACAAAGATTTTTAAAGATTTTTTTATATGCAAGTAAGCTATACGTGGCTACCTGCTGGCAAACCAGATATTAATGTAAGCAATTTATATATTGCAATGGCGCGAGGATCCTTTCTAACAACAACTGACGGAAAAAAAATTTATGATGCAATATCTAGTTGGTGGTGTAAACCACTAGGTCATCAGCATCCTCTTGTTAGAGAAAGTATTCTAAATCAACTTGAATATTTCGAGCATCATATCCCTGCAAATGCGTTAAATAATACTATAGAATCTCTATCTAATCGCTTAACCAAAATATTCACACAGATGGATAAGGTTATGTATGCTAGCGATGGAAGTAGTGCTGTAGAAATAGCTATGAAACTAAGCTATGAAACTCGAGTGCTTCAAAATGAACATCATAGATCCAAATTCATCGCATTATCTGGTGGCTATCATGGTGAAACTATATTTACCTTGAGCGTTTGTGGAATACCGGAATATAAAAAGAATTATGAAGCATTAATTCCTACAAACTATTTTATTGATAAGATAACTTATGTTACTGGGGCTAATGATCCATTATGGAGCGATTGCAATTTTGATAATATTTACTGGAATAGTTTTTTTATTACTTATGCACCAATTGTGACATCTTTAATCATTGAGCCAGTAGTTCAAGGTGCAGGCGGTATGAAAATTATTAGTCGTGATTTTTTAATTAAAATAATCAACCTTGCTAAATCTCATGGTTTACATATCATTGCTGATGAAATTATGGTTGGTTTGGGACGGCTTGGGTGTTATTCAGTTAGTAAAGAGATGCTTGGTATTGAACCTGATCTAGTTTGTTTCGCTAAAAATCTGACTGCTGGTGCTATTCCCATGAGTGCAGTTGTTATAAATCGTACAATAAGCGATTGTTTTAGGCAGCATCAAAAAATATTTCCACACTCCCATACCCATAGCTGTAATGCACTAGCTGCAGCAGTTGCACTAAATTATCTAAATTATTTAGATACAGGTTCTTTACAAAAAGAAGTAATGCTAGCAGAAACCGAAATTTTTAATATACTAAATAGTTTAAAAGCAAAATTTTCCTTTATTAAAACAACAAGCGTAATAGGTTCAATTGGGACTATAGAGTTAGATTTATCTAAAGATGTATTAGATCAGGTTTTTTCTCTTGGTATTGATGAATTAATTTATATCCGCCCAATTGGCAACTCATTATATATAATGCCACCTTTATACAATATTATAGCTGATCTACAAATTATAGATACTAGACTAAATAGCTTATTCTCTAGAATAGCGTTAATAGCTTAGTTGTTTATATTTCATAATTTAGCAATTGCAACTTAATCATTATTTGGTTACAACTTTGTTCAGTACTAACTACCTAAAGCACAACAACATCAAGAACTTCTATCAAAAATGCATCTGTATCAAAAATAAGTTTTGTAATATTGTTGGATATTTCTTATCTGCTATATTGGCAGCTCATGACTCTAATCTGTTGTATATAACTTAAATTTCTCATAGGTTAGACCAAGCCCCTTTGGCACATATTGCTTACAATACTTTTAGACCATAGTTTAGCAAAACACTATCAGATTCTTATTGTAATTGATCCTGTTTTATTGTACCGCTGCAGTGTGATAGTTTTCAAATTTTAACTATGTTTCTTAGGGTAAACATAATTTTTATCCTAAGAATTACACTATAGTTATTGAGGTTTAATATGTTAGACTGTGCTACTTAATATCAAACAGTTTGCTTAATAGCTGTCGATTTGAATTAAAGTGTTACGCATTTTTAAATGTGTAAAATCCTAGATAAACATTACATAAATGGAAAGGTTTTAGATGAAGTATGTTATAAGTAGCAAAATAATTAGGAGATTATTTTGTATAATAGTGTTTTTATTATTAGTAAATTGTGAGGGTACTGGTGGTTCACCACAGCCAGCTCCGACTCATAAAGCTAATTGCCCTTATATACCAGGTGTTCCTAATTTATCAAATTGTAACCTAGTTGTTAATGATGATACTACTAGTGAAAGTGGTTGGAAAGATACGTTTACATACCTTCAGATGACAGGTCAACAAACTGGAAATAATGAATTAGAGGATTATATTCCTGAGCAAGATCAGTTTAAACCTGGTACAGCTTTAGATTCTGGTTTAAATTTACAATTAACCCCTAATCCAAAAGTGTCAGGACATTATCTGTCAGGTGCTGTAATTACAAAAAAGGCAGTTACTGATTATGCAAAAACATATGGCTATGCTGAAATGAATGTGGTGTTACCACATAATTTAGCTGGTGTAAGTAATCCATACTATGCACAAGGTTTGTGGCCAGCAATATGGATGATTCCTATAGCGGGAGCTCCTGTTTGGCCATCAGGTGGAGAGATCGATTTTATGGAATTGATGGAAAAAGCAGCAGATAGCCCACAAAGTCCAACTATTCCAAATAGTAGTTTTTCAACTCTACATTTTGGCCCAGACTATACCCGTGATATTGGCAATGGTGAAGGACTACGTGTTGAATCTTATGCTTGGAGCGATTTTTCAGCATCATATGATAAGCCAATGAAATATGCTTTTATGTGGCATAAAATTAAGAATACTAGTGAATCACCAAATTATTACTGGCAAATAAGCATGTTTTTAAACGATCGATTAGTGTGGACTAAAAACATGAATTATAGTGATACACAATTAAAACAAGCGATTAACTCAGATCCTGTATATCAAAAACCATCAGGAGATCCTGTCGCAATTTTTAATAAAGCGTTGAATAATCGTAATTCATTAGATGGATATCATATGAAAGTTAATCTTGCATTTGGTGGTAATCCATTCAAAGGTCAGGTAGATACAAAGTTACGAAATGCTACTTTTACAATAAAATCATTTAAAATTTGGAATATTAGTGAATTAGATCCTGAGCCAACGCCTCCTCCAGCTGAAACCAGGCCAGTTAGAGTTTGTAATAGTTATACTACCAAACCTATATGGTATGGTTTTTTCAGTTCTAGTCTTGGAATGTGGAAGCGTTCAAAACTAGTTCCACCCAATACGTGTGATATAACTGATGTGGATAAAGATCATGGAGTAGCTCAAAGGGTTTATGTTTTTGATAAAGATCAACCAGATATTAGTGGCTTACCAGATCCAAGTACTACAGGGTTTCAATTAGTTGAATATACATTTAGATATGCTGATGATAACGTAGGAAATCCATATGGGGTAAATTATGATTACTCTGCCGTTGATACTATTTATACTGGTTTACCTATTGCTATGGAGGTAACTGATGGTGGTGCAACAAACTTTGGGTATGGTTATACTGGAAACTATATGAGTAGTGAACATGATGCAGATTTGGATCCTATTTTAGGTAATAACTTTAGTAGGGTATGGAATTATTATGCTTCAAGTGATATTTCAAATAATATATATACTTTTCCAGGCGAGTATAACTTTATAAATGGAAGTTTATCAGATCCAAATGTTAATGCTTTAGTAACTAAATGGGCACGGTGGTTTGGAGAGGTTACAGGTGTGCAACCTTATGACTGTAATGCAGATGCTAATCCAAGTAGATGCAGTAAATTCAAAACTTATGTACAAGATGTAGTTAATTCAGCAGGTTTTAAACATTATAATACGTTAGAAGATTTTCATACTACTGTAAAAAATATCATTGGATGGACTTATGGCGATAAAAATCCTACTCAAAAAAATGAATGGATTAATTATTTAGCTAAAGGTACTCCTGATTCTGAAGATGCATATCCTGATTATAATTCTATGTATTGTCTTAACCCATACACAACATTCATTCATAAATTTTTAAAAATGAATGTATACGCATTTTCGGTGGATGATTCAGCAGGTGACCCTGATACTGGACCATTGAAAGATAATAGCGGGATTACAATTGATGTTGGCGGAACATCGTTTTTGGCAGTAAAATGCCAATACAATAAAGATCATCCTTGTCCAGCTCCATAATTAACTGTTTCAAATATAAAATAGGCATAAATAATCATTTATGCCTATTTTATATAAGAGTTTTATTAATTAATATTATGTAGCTCAACATTTTTCTGATAAAATATCCATATTATTAAACAAAATAAAGCAAGGCTTCAAGAGTAATGCGGATCTTTTTTGAACACCATCAGTATATAATGTATTTTTTTCTTATGTTTATGGGGTGTTTAGCGGGGTTTATTGATTCTATAGCCGGAGGTGGCGGTTTAATTAGCATACCAGCTCTTACATTTACTGGAATGCCTATTTCTTTAGTTCTTGGTACTAATAAACTTCAAAGTTCAATTGGCACGAGTTTAGCAGTATATCAATATCATAAAAATGGTTTAATAAACTTCATGACAGTATATCGTGGATTAGTAATGGGGTTTATTGGTGCATTTTGTGGTGCCATATTAGTTAACTATGTATCCAATCAATTTATGCACTATGTAGTTCCGTTTTTATTAATTGCTGTGTTTGTTTTTAATATATTTAATAAATCATCAGGGTTAAATTTAGGTAAAAAGAGATTAAATGAGCAGATTTTCTTCTCCGTTTTTGGTTTTATCCTTGGTTTTTATGATGCTTTTTTTGGACCAGGCACTGGAAACTTTTGGATTATACTAATTGTATTTTTTTTGGGGTATAGTTTTTTAAATGCTTCAGGTTATGCAAAGATACTAAATTTAAAAAGTAATTTATTTTCTTTAGCTATCTTCTTATATTATGGCAGTGTTAATTTCGAAATTGGATTATTAATGGCTTTAGGGCAATTAGGAGGTAATTATCTTGGCTCTAAAATAGTGATTTTAAAGGGGGCAAAATTAATTAGACCATTTTTTATTACTGTGGTTGGAATTAATATTATGGTTTTACTTTATCAGTTGTTTTAGAAATACTCTGAATATTATATTTAATAAGATGGAGAAAAGTATTTGGTTATTAATTGGTTTAAGAGTTTACTCCTCAAGTTTTGGTGTTATTATATTATCAAATTTAATTTTGAATGGAGACGCTTTAATTACAATAGTAAGTTTAAGTGTTTTTTTAATCTTTTCTACGCAAATTAAAATTATGAGTAATTTTAAAAATCATAATATACAAGCCATAGGGTTTAATATGTATATTATGATTAGTTTAGCAATATATGCGGTTACAAGTATGCCTTATTTCCCGTCAATAAATTTAACTGGGAAATCAAAATAAGTATCTGGATATGGCTCATTTACTAACGTGAAATGCCACCATTCAGTATCTAGGGATTTAAACCCAAATTTTTTCATAATTATTTGTAATAATAACCTGTTGGCTTTGACCTGCGGTGATAGCTGTTGATAATCTGGATGTGCTACAGGACTAAAACAATCAAATCCAGTCCCAAAATCTAAGCTATTGTCTGGTGAGCGTTTTTGCTGAGACGCCGTACAGCTGATTTGTTTTAATTTAGAATCGTAAACTGGGATTTTGCTATTGAGCGGTACAATTGTCAAATCTAAGGTGCTACCTCTACTATGTCCTGATTGATATGCAATATAGCCATCACTAAACAAATTCTTCTTGTCTACTGTTGGGTAAAACTCTGTTCTCATAGTAGTGTTTTTTATTTGAGTAGCCCAAGCAGCAAAATTGTTGACTGCTGTTTGTGGTCGATAACAATCATAAACCTTAAAAGTTAGTCCCATAGCTAATAGTTGGCTTTCTGCTTCTTTAAGAGCTATTGCTGCGGGTTTAGTCAGTAAACAAACTGGTTCTTCATAACCATCCACTTTTCTACCCACAAAGTTATGATTAGAGTAATAACGTATGTCAGTTTGTATTTCAGGAATAAACTGTTTTATATCGATAAAATTATCAGGTCGGTTTTTTTCTACTTTAAAACTACTATTTGCAGTTGCATTAAAAGTTATAGCAATAGAACCTATAAAAAACAATAACTTACTATACATATTGCTTATTTTTTAAAAATTATTAATTAAGTATTATAAGTGTATATTATAACATTATTACAAATTACTTGTCAATGATTATAATGCAGTCCCTCAAGACAAATGTAAGCCACTGATTTTTCATGATCATTCTCATAAATAAATTCGAGTAGTTCTTTTCTATTTTGAGCCATACTAAATTCGTATAGGTTTAGTATTATAAAGTATATAAAACCAGTGGCGAGTTTTAATGTAATATTGGTACACCATACCATATTAGCACGTACAGCAAATAATCACCTTAGCTCTTATCCCTAAGTTTCAAAAATTCTTCCCTGAATAATCCATTCCTCCGTTTGTGGAGGTAATTGAGCAGATAAATTATATTATAATTTGTCCTAACATATATTTTGTGGATTTAAATTTAATGTTTTTTATAGGAAATAAAACGTGATTTATAAAGTAAGAAAAAAAATACTTTGATATTGCAATCATTATTGATATCTTTAGGTGTTTCATTAACTGCTTGTGTCGGTGATAATCAATCTCAGCCCGCAGCAACAAAGCAGATGCAAATAACAAAAGCTCAAGCAAGCACTCTAGACCATGGAATTATCACTTATTATTTTATGGATGATTCAAATACTCCTGCTTTCTCAGTGCCATTAATGAATACCAATACAATTAAGCATAACTTGGCTCAATATCATGATCGGATAGCTAAGCATTTAGTTGCAAAGTTTGATTTGATAGTTGAAAAATCGGGTACGTATCAGCTTAGTACATCTGACAATGGTGCTGCTATTAGCATTGATGGTGTTTTAGCTGCCAATCAAAACATTAAATTTGAATCTGGGGTGGTTTATTCAATAGCTGTGGCATATGCACCAAAAAATGCTATAGTTAAAGACTTAGAACTCTATTGGTTAGAACCAGGTGCAAAAACTATAACTAAAATTCCAACAAATAATATTTTATTTGCTACTACTAAGTCATTAAGTAATAAATCTATTTTAGCTAAAACTGGGTCGAAATGCACAGCAATGGGGTTGAAGGACTCGAGTTGCAATGGAATTCCTGATGATTGGGCAGTGAATGGTTATACCGTAATACTATTACCCAAAACAAAAGAAATTGTACTCGAAAAATGGGATAAAGATTTGCATCATAGTCCATCGAATAAAAAGTTTTTCTCAGCATTATATAAGTTCAGTACTGCGGATGATCCATATAGTGACTATGAAAAAGTTACTGGTATTGGTCTAGATCCAGGAGTTTTAAAGGATGCAAGAAATCCTTTAGTTGCTGCATTGCCGATTATTAATGCCAAATCAGAGGGGGTAATTATCTCAAAAAATGATTATTAATGCCAAATCAGAGGGGGTAATTATCTCAAAAAATACTACTACAACTACAGATATCAATGGAAGCAAAGGTCAATCAATTACCATATCTACCTCAAATAGCTTTACCGATGGTACAAGCAACGATGTTGGTGGATCTTTATCAATTGCCCCAACTATTAGCATCTTTCCACCTTCTGTTGGGGGTACTGATACAATCATGGCTAAATATGATCACCAATGGAATCATTCTCAGATGTTAAATCAAGGAAAAGATACAGCTGGATCAGTTAATAATGGCTGGTCAACATCGTTGAGTATGAATAATGGCGATGCTGCATTGTTCCAACCAATCTTGCGTTATGAAAATATTGGAACTGCTCCAGTTTATAATTTAGCCCCAACGTTTACCTTCATTGAACCTAAGCAAAAACTAATACTTACTTCAGTAACTGCAAAAAGTAATTCGATTGCAAATAGCTTGCTACCGAATAATACATACCCGGTAACTAGCCAACCTGGGATTTTGATCACGGGAATAGATGATTTTAATTCTGCACCAGCTAAACTAAATAAGACTCAGCTTGATGCCTTAGAAATAAGTAAGATATTTAATACTTATGTTAGTCAATTTACTGCAAATGTAAAATTCTTTAACAGCTCTGGTCAGCCCATTAATTTATCGGATCGTGATAATGTATGGAGTACATATTTAACACAATCTATGCAGACAACTACCCAGATTAAGTTATTTACACCAGATAATAAAATTAAGGTACGCAATATTGCGTCTATGTCTATTGATTCATACAATCTTGTAGAACAATCTAAACCGGAAGTATTATTAGGAGATGCTTTAGCAATGATTGGCGGACCTATATATAACGAATCCTTTCAAAAATGGGAAATTATTGGTGAAGATGGTAAAGTAAGCTATCAGTTAGCGGGAATAGATATATTTTCTGCCCCTGAAACAAGCAAAGAAATTAATAAACAATTATTAGAAATGTCTGGTCCTACAAAAGATATACGTAAAGTTAAGTTACGGCCTAAAATGCAACTAAATGTCTGTCCAAAAGGATTGGTGAAAAACTTGTCAAATCAGAAAAGTACCTATTGGACTAATTGTGCTGATAAAACTCTGAATAAGTTAGTATGGCTAAAAGAACCTGATGGTAACCACGATTTATTACAAACTAGTTCTATTGATATTCCAATAGATTATTATAGGTCAGTTGGTTTAGATGTTGGTGATAACTCCAGCTTTGATATCATATCCAGTAATCCAAACATTGCAGATGTTGGTAAAGAGGGTACATACATATTTAAGATTTTACAAAAATCTGTAGGCCGTACTACTATAACAATAAAATATAAGGGTACTAATATTATAGCTAAAACTTTGACTGTTAATGTCCTTGAATTGCCGGTACAGAACATAACTTTAGATAACATAGGCTCTAAACTTACAGAACAATACCATGCTAACGGAAAGAATTCAGTTGGTTTTTTAGTTCCCGATTGGAGTAATGCTATACCTGATGATAATGTTTTATTGTGGAATGCAAAGCGAGGTCCTTCTATAATTGAGGTTACTGTTACTAATAATGACGGCAAGAAATATAAATTAAAAGTAAGTGGATTTCGCTATATTCCTAATTGTAGTGTATTTCAACTAAATGGTGCCGTTGGTTGTGGCACAAGTGATGGAGCTCTTGCCAAATTGAGTATCGACGATAGCTTAAATAAGTCTCTTCCTAATGGCACGTATAAGGGTAATTTTGAGCTTATTGCCAAAAGTTGGCATGATCCATCATATGCAAAACGCATAAAAATCAATATTAACTGGGAGCCGAAATCATTTACTGCATATTTCCCAGGAAATTGTCAATTGAAAGCTAAAGATAAAGAAGTGCCTTGTGAATGTTTGCAGGATGTAACAACAGGTGATGTATGGCCTAGAACGCCAACTGGCAAGAATCAAACTTACAATATTTTGATGAGTCCCGATGGTTATATCTCTTCATTAAATAAAAACAATACTTGTGGGTTTAGTAGTGGCTGGGGCTTGCCGACAGAAAAGCAGTTAGGAACAATGTTACAATATTTAAATAATAATCAAAATTCAAGCAACTGGTTTAATGAACAAGGCTTTGATATTCCTCTTGGGGATTATTGGGGCGAAGCTTATGATGGAGGTGATTATTGGGCTCAATCTTGTGTAGGTATGAAAAAACTCGCTTGGGCGATAAGTATTGATAGAAAATTTATTACTCAAGGCTGCCGAGATGCTACTGATATTTATGGTTGGGGTGTTCATTCCCCAATTAACAAATTAAGTGCACCAGGTACCAAATGTTACGTAGTTAAACAT
>CAZJFO010000002.1:18958-63304 GCA_964545465.1 uncultured Neisseria sp. | reverse complement strand
ATGGCCGGAAATAAGATTTTTTGGTCATCTACCTATGACATTCACGATCCTCAAAAAAATGGTACTTGGTGTGCTAATTTTGAAACACGCCGCTTTACATTGACTAGCTACAAAGATGGGCATTTTATTGGTTCGGATACAAAATGTAAAACTCCAACTTTTAATGGTGCTGTAATTTTAGTTCGTGATACTGAGAGTTCACTGACAAATCCAGTAGTACTAAAAACTGGTCAAACTAGTGTAAAATATCCAGATATAGACTATGGTTTAGCGGATAGTAATTTTGCTGAATCTACAGGCTTAGGTGTGGATCCTTCTGTTCGTTTTTCTACATATTCTGAAGGAAGCACCATGAACAACTGCGTGACTGATCGATTAACTGGGCTAGTATGGCTTAAAGATCCTGGTAATTATGGTCCTTTGATGGGTAATGATATTAAATTTCAGGATAGTATGGTTTTTAATGCAAAGCATATTAAATCTTATACTGATATACTCAATGAGAAAAGTGTTTGTGGGTTTACTAACTGGCACTTGCCAGAAATAAATGAACTCTCTACTTTATTGAATTATGGCAAAAAAAATATTGCCGAATGGATTAACGGTGAGTTTAACTCTAGTTTCTTAGTCAGCGGTGCAACATCCAAAGAATTCTATTGGTCATCGACAGTCGCACCAACGGGTAATTTTAATATTAATTTTGGTAATGGTGGCTATATTGGAATAGCAGGAGTAGGAGCGTCTGCTGCTAATCGGATATTATTTGTAAGTAAAATCACAACTCCTCCAAGTTATTAAACGAACTGGATATAAAGTATGGGCTACAAATGCCCATACTTCGCTAGAAAATGGTTTTGCTGCTGTAAAAAAGATGTTATCGCTTAGTTGGTGGTAACAGTTGTGGATGCCTTGGTGCTAGCATTATAAATTTTTTTGTATAAAATACTCATAAAATGCACTACATTATGGTATACTAGCGACCTATGATTTATAAAAGTTTGCAACTAATATTGGGGCATAAAGTTATTTTGTGGGAAGTTATGCTAACCTTTATATTCACCTTGCTGATTGCCTGTGTTGGCAATAGTTATGATAATACGTTATCAGCATTTTTAGGTGGTGTTTTGGTTTTTGTACCTACCGTAATATACTCTTTTTTCGCTTTTAAAAAAGGTATAGTAGCATATCCACGTGTTGCACTAAGGCGGCACCAAAAAGCTATGGTTTTTAGATTTTTTGCAAACTTTATTTTATTTGCAACAGTTATTGTCTTTTATCGGCAGTGTAATTTTCTGCTGCTGTTAATTGGCTACTTAATTGCTATTAGTGGTTACTGGGTTAGTTTAATAAAGAATTAGTTTTAGTTTATACGGGTATATAAATGGCTTCATCTACAGAATATATAATTCATCACTTAACACATGATAATGTTGCGCTTTCTGATGCTCCAGTTGGTGGTTTTTGGTCTCTTCATCTAGATACTTTCTGTGTTTCTTTAGTTCTGGGTTTTATCTTTATATTTGCTTTTAGTATTGTTGCAAGACGTGCTAAAGTAGAAAATCCAAGTAAATTTCAGTTGGTTATTGAATTAATTCTTGATATGGTGAGTTCTCAAGTAAGAGATATTTATCATGGTGGTAAAAGTAAGGTAATCGTTCCTTTATCCCTGACTATCTTCTGTTGGGTGTTTTTGATGAATCTGATGGATATGTTGCCAGTTGATTTGGTTAATTTTTTTAATCATCACTTTGCTGATCCTGAACAAAAATGGCGTGTGGTGCCTTCAGCCGATGTGAATGCAACATTTGCAATGTCAATCTCAGTGTTTTTCTTGATTATTGGTTATGGAATTAAAGCTAAAGGCGTACGCGGATGGCTTGTTGAGTTGGTGAGTGCACCGTTTGGCATTAAACTAGCTCCACTTAATTTATTATTACAGCTAATTGAATTGTTGGCAAAGCCACTTTCTCTAGCATTACGGTTATTTGGTAATATGTATGCAGGTGAATTAGTTTTCATTCTAATTGCATTATTACCATGGTGGGTACAGTGGGTATTAGGTGGTCCGTGGGTAATTTTCCATATCCTAATAATTACTTTACAGGCTTTCTTATTTATGGTTTTAACCATAGTATATTTAAGTTTGGCAACAGAAGCGCACTAGTCTTATCTTAGAGGATTTAAATTTGGGACAATTTATTGTCCGTATAATAGATTTCTTCTGCTATAATTCGCGGTGAGTATTTTTATTTTTCTTGGAGTTTTTAGCTATGGAAGCTTTGATTTCTAACGTATCTGGATTATCAGCAATTGCTGCGGCAATTATGATTGGTTTGGCTGCTTGTGGAACAGCAATTGGGTTTGGGTTATTAGGTGGTAAATTTCTTGAGTCTGCTGCACGTCAGCCAGAACTAGTATCTATGCTACAAGTTAAATTGTTCATTGTAGCAGGTCTACTTGATGCAATTTCGATGATTGGCGTGGGTATTGCTTTGTTATTTATTTTCAATAATCCATTGTTAAGTACTGCTTTAACTTTAGTAAAAACAGCTGCATAACTAATATCGATGTTTAACTAAAAGCTAAAGGAGAATAACATGGATATTAATGCAACATTGCTAGGTCAGGCAATAACATTTGCAATCTTAGTCCTGTTTACTATGAAATTTGTTTGGCCACCACTAAATAATATGCTGGAAGAAAGAGCTGGTAAAATAGCTAGTGGTTTGGCTGCGGCAGAAAAAGGTAAGCAAGAATTGCTTGACGCTGAGTCTCGCGTAGCAGAAGAGTTACGTAATGTGCAGGTTCGGGCAACAGAAATCATGAATAATGCTGAAAAGCGTGCTGATCAGATTGTTGAACAGGCAAAAGATCGTTCACGTGTAGAGGCTGAAAAGATTTTGAATGATGCAAAATCACAAATTGAGCAAGAATTCGTAAGAGCACGTGAGCAATTACGTTCTCAAGTAGCTGTTTTAGCCCTTCAGGGTGCTAAACAAATTCTTCAAGCTGAAATTGATGAGAGTAAACATCAAAAAATATTGGCAACTATAATGGCGGAGCTGTGATTATAATGTCTAATAATTTGGCACACCCATATGCAAATGCGCTATTTGAACTAGCAAAGTCAGAAAATACTATTGATGAGTGGTTATCTAGCCTTAATGTCTTATCTGAAGTTGCCTCAAGTGAGCAGTTTCCAGCTTTAGTGAGTAACCCAGAGCTTGAAAAGAGTAAAATCTTGGAGATATTACAAGGTTTTTTGGATAAACCAAATAATCAAGTAGAGCGGTTCTTAGAGACTCTTCAAGATAATGATAGATTGTCATCTTTGTCAGATATTTATACTTTATTTGAGCAAAAAGTAGAAGACGATCGCAATATGGCAAAAGCGGTTATTCAATCGGCATATGCAATTAGCGATGCTGATAGAGTAAAAATTGAACAGTCATTGTCCAAAAAATTTGGTAAAACGATTACTGCTAGTATAGATATAAAACAAGATCTTATTGGTGGTATAAAAATATTAATCAATGATACTGTAATTGATTATTCAATAAAAGGTAGTTTGTTAAATCTAACTACTAAACTTATAAGTTAGGAGTGATTCATGCACTTAAATCCTTCCGAAATTAGTGATATTATAAAATCGAAAATTCAATCTGTTGAGTCCGGTAGTGATTACCGCACTAAAGGGGTTGTAGTTTCTGTTACTGATGGGATTGTACGTATTTATGGGCTATCAGATGTTATGCAGGGCGAGATGATTCTATTTCCTGGTAATGTATATGGTATGGCGATGAATTTGGAACGCGATAGCGTTGGTGCGGTTATCCTTGGTGACTATGAACACATCACTGAAGGTGATGAGGTTTCATGTACGGGGCGTATTTTAGAAGTTCCAGTAGGTCCTGAACTGATGGGGCGTGTAGTTGATGCTCTTGGTCGTCCCATAGATGGTAAGGGTCCAATTAATACCAAACATAGCTCCCCTATTGAAAAAGTAGCACCTGGAGTTATTTCACGTAAATCAGTGTCACAGCCTTTAGAAACTGGTATTAAGGCTATTGATGCTATGGTTCCAGTTGGTCGTGGTCAGCGTGAGCTAATCATTGGTGATAGACAAACTGGTAAAACTGCTGTTGCAATTGATGCAATTATTAATCAAAAAGATAGCGGTGTAGCTTGTATTTATGTAGCGATTGGTCAAAAAGCTTCATCTATTGCTAATGTGGTTAGTAAGCTTGAAGAGCATGGTGCATTAGCTCATACGATAGTTGTTGCTGCTTCAGCTGCAGAAGCTGCTGCATTGCAATTTATCGCGCCATACTCTGGATGTGCAATGGGTGAATATTTCCGTGATCGTGGCGAAGATGCTCTAATTGTGTACGATGATTTGTCAAAACAAGCTGTTGCTTACCGTCAAATTTCGTTATTACTTCGTCGCCCTCCTGGTCGTGAAGCATTTCCTGGGGATGTGTTTTATCTTCACTCGCGTTTATTAGAGCGTGCTGCACGTGTAAATGAGGAGTATGTAGAGCGTATAACTAATGGTGAAGTTAAAGGTAAAACTGGTTCATTAACTGCATTACCAATTATAGAAACTCAAGCAGGTGACGTATCGGCATTCGTACCAACTAATGTGATTTCGATTACTGATGGACAAATTTTCTTAGAAACTGATTTGTTTAATTCAGGTATTCGCCCAGCTATTAACCCAGGGATATCAGTATCTCGTGTGGGAGGTGCTGCACAAACTAAAGTAATTAAAAAACTTGGTGGTGGTATTCGCTTGGCTCTAGCACAATATCGTGAATTAGCTGCTTTTGCTCAGTTTGCATCTGATTTGGATGAAGTAACGCGTAAGCAATTAAGCCATGGTCAGGTAGTAACAGAGCTAATGAAACAAAAACAGTATAGTCCACTTAGTAAAGCTGAAATGTCTTTGACATTATATGCGGCTAATAATAGCTACTACAGTGAAGTTCCAGTATCTAAGGCTTTGGCATTTGAGTCTGGGTTTGCTGCTTATGTGAGGGCTAATTTTCCGCAGCTTCTTGATGCAATCAACAGTAGTGGTGAATTATCAGCAGATAATGAAGAAGTAATTAAAAAAGCTCTTAAAGAGTTTAAGGCTATTTTCTTAGTAAATTAGTGGTTTTATAATATAAGGGTATGGAATGTCAGCAGCCAAAGAGATTAGGAGTAAAATAAAAAGCGTTCAAAATACGCAGAAAATTACTCGGGCAATGCAGATGGTATCAACCTCAAAGATGAGGAAAACTCAAGAGCGAATGAGGCAAGCTCGTCCTTATGCTGAGAACATAAGGCGAGTTATTGCTCATTTAGCTCATGTAAATCCATATGCAAAAAACTCTACGCCGTTTTTACGCAATTCAAATACGTGTCAAAAAGTAGGTGTGATTCTGATAACTTCAGATAAGGGTTTATGTGGTGGTCTTAATTCTAATGCAATTAAACTTTTTTATGAAAATATCAAAAACTTTAATGCAGAAGATATGGTTGTTGAAGTATGTGCGCTAGGTCAAAAGGGGTATAATGCAGCTAATCGTATTAGTGCACATATCTCTGGTTTTGCCGTTGGTTTGGGTGATATTCCCAAAATGGAAAATATATTGGCACCAGTTGCGGTACTTTTGAATAAATTTCATCAAGGAGAGCTAGATGCAATCCACATAGTTTATTCAAGTTTTGTAAATACTATGAAGCAGCAACCAATTATTGAACAGTTATTACCATTGAGTGAGAAACATCTTAAACAGGAGCATAAGCTTCCTTGGGATTATGAGTATGAGCCGTCAGCTATCGAGGTACTTGATCAATTGATTAGACGTTATGTCGAGTCTGTGGTTTATCAGTGTTTGGCGGATAATATGGCATCAGAGCAAGCTGCACGCATGATTGCGATGAAGGCAGCAACTGATAATGCTGGAGAGGCAATAAAATCTCTAAAACTTGTATATAATAAATCTCGGCAAGCCGCGATTACTAAAGAGTTGGCAGAAATTGTAGCTGGTAGTGCAGCAGTTTAATTTATTAATTTGTTTGTAGGAATACAAAAATGGCGCAAGGAAAAATAATTCAAATTATTGGTGCCGTTGTGGATGTGGAGTTTCCCCGCGATGCGGTACCCCATATCTATGATGCTCTTAAATTGGTTCAAGGTGGTGCTTTAGTACTTGAAGTGCAACAACAGCTTGGCGACGGAGTAGTGAGAAGTATTGCCATGGGTAGCTCTGATGGTCTACAACGTGGGCTTGATGTGGTTAATACGGGGAAACCAATTTGTGTTCCAGTAGGTACTGGTACTCTTGGTCGTATTATGGATGTATTGGGTAATCCAATTGATGAAGCGGGTCCTATTAAGAGTGATAATTTACGCTCTATCCATCAAAATGCACCTAAATTTGATGAGATATCACAAACTACCGAGCTATTAGAAACAGGTATCAAGGTAATTGATTTACTTTGCCCTTTTGCTAAAGGTGGTAAAGTTGGCCTGTTTGGTGGAGCAGGGGTTGGTAAAACTGTAAATATGATGGAATTAATCCGTAATATTGCAATTGAACATAGTGGATACTCAGTATTTACCGGTGTTGGTGAACGTACTCGTGAGGGTAATGATTTCTACCATGAGATGAAAGACTCTAACGTACTAGATAAAGTATCTTTAGTATATGGTCAAATGAATGAACCACCAGGAAATCGTTTACGCGTTGCTTTAACTGGACTAACTATCGCTGAGCAATTCCGTGACGAAGGTCGTGATGTGTTACTGTTTGTAGACAATATTTATCGTTATACGTTAGCAGGAACTGAAGTATCTGCATTACTAGGTCGTATGCCATCAGCAGTAGGTTACCAACCTACTCTAGCTGAGGAAATGGGGCGCTTTCAAGAACGCGTAGCATCTACTAAAAACGGTTCGATTACTTCAATTCAAGCTGTATATGTACCAGCTGATGATGTGACCGATCCATCTCCAGCAACTACTTTTGCCCATTTGGATGCAACTGTTGTACTTAGTCGGGATATTGCTTCTTTGGGTATATACCCTGCGGTTGATCCATTGGATTCATCTTCACGACAGCTAGATCCATTAGTAGTTGGTGAAGAGCATTATAATGTGGCTCGTGGTGTGCAAGAGACATTACAAAAGTACAAAGAGCTACGTGATATTATCGCGATTCTAGGTATGGATGAATTATCTGAAGAAGATAAATTAACAGTAGTACGAGCACGTAAGATTCAAAGATTTTTATCACAACCGTTCTTTGTGGCTGAAGTATTTACGGGCTCACCAGGGAAGTATGTTTCATTAAAAGATACGATTCGTGGATTTAAAGCAATTTTAGATGGTGAATATGATCATTTACCCGAACAAGCATTCTATATGGTTGGTTCTATCGAAGAAGCTGCTGAAAATGCGAAGAAGGCTGGTTAATTCCTAGGAGATAATTATGGTGCATACCAACCATGTAATGAAAGTTGATGTAGTTGATTCTGAGGCGCAAATATTCTCTGGAGAGGCTGAATTTTTGGTAGCTCCAGCGAGTGAGGGCGAAATCGGAGTTTATCCGCATCACATTGCTTTAATTAGTAAACTAAAACCTGGTGTTTTACGGTTGCAATTGCCAAATGAACGCTTTCAATTAGTTTTTGCTATTTCAGGTGGTTTTATGGAAGTGAAAGCTAATCATGTAACTATTTTAGCAGACATCTTACAAAGAACTGAAGCTCTTGATGAAGCAAAAGTGATTCAACAGAAAAATATAGCTAAATCAAGGCTTAGAAATGCCGAACATTCGGATAATAGCGATCTTGCAAAGGCGCATGCTGCATTAGAAATTGCGATTGCACAATTAAAAGCAGTGGAATATATTAAAAAGCATAGAGTATAGGCAAATAAATTATTATAACATTTTTATTTTATATGTTATAATAATCACATGAGCATTACTCTACAATAAGTGTTTACAATAAGTTTATTTTTAAAAAGGTTTAATTATGAAAAAATTACTAGCTATACTAGTTGCCGGATTTGCTTTGGTAGCTTGTTCTAATAACGAAAACTCTGCTCCTTCTACTGAAGCATCTGCATCATCTACTCCTGCTGCTATGGAGGCTAGTTCTCCAGCAGAGGAAGCTAACTCTCAATCAGCGGAAGCTAATTCACGAGCTGCAGCAGACGCTAGTGCTCCAGCAGTAGAAGCTTCTGATGCTTCAACTGCAAAATAAACTTTTAAAGTTTTACAAAAAGCCAAGCCTTAGTGCTTGGCTTTTTTTAATTATTTTATATAAAAAATGAATAAAAATATAATCTTAATTGGAATTACTGGAGTTGGAAAAACTACTATTGGTAAAGCTTTGGCTGAGAGTATGAATCTAGGGTTTATCGATCTTGACAAAAATATAGAGCAACATTGTGGAGTTGATATTTCGACAATATTTGCTATTGAGGGCGAAAGTGGTTTTCGGGAGCGTGAAACTGATGAGCTTAAACGAACCTTAAATACAAATAATAACTTAGTCTTATCTGTTGGTGGAGGTTGTGTTTTAAGTAAAGGAAATCGTCGTTTGATTGCCTCAGGTGCTAATTTAGTAGTGCAATTGTATGCAGATCTTGAGGTTTTGGTTGAACGATTATCAAAATCAGTAGGCAAACGCCCTTTACTGAAAGATGAGAATCTTAGTAGTAAAATATCACAATTATATCAATCGCGTCAAGAATGCTATGATCAAATAACAGATTTTAAAGTTAATACTAGCAACATGAGAGCGTTTCAGGTAGTGGAAGAAATCTTAACGTATCTAAATCTAAAGTGAAAGTATTAATATGACTGATAAATTATCTTTTAGACAATCATATACCATAGGTATTCGTGATATAAATTATGGTAAACATATGGATCATTTAGCATTACTTAACTATCTTCACGAAACCCGTGTGCGATTACTTCGGAGTATTGGAGTATCAGAACTTGATGTAGATAATCAAGGGAGCGGACTTGTTGTTATTGAATTAAATTGTAAATATCGCAAAGAGTGCTTTTATGGTGATTTGATAGATATTGAAGTATCCCTTGATAAATTAAGTGGTACCCGACTTAATTTTGTATATGAGATTAGTCGGCACAGAGAAATAGTTGCGCATAGTATTATCACAACGGCATTTATTAGTAAAGCCAAAAAAGTAATAGCAGTTCCTCCAAATTTATTAGAGCGTAGTTTCGTGAAGTTAAAATAGTAGTAGTTATACATGATTTATGATAAAATCATGTAAATTAATCTATTACTGAAAGTTACTTATGGCCAATTATAATTTGTTAGCTAATGCAATACGTATGCTTAGTGCTGATTCCGTTGAAAAAGCAAAAAGTGGACATCCTGGTATGCCAATGGGCATGGCGGAAATTGGTGTTGCTCTTTGGCGGGATAATTTATCTCATAATCCAAATAATCCAAACTGGGTAAATCGTGATCGCTTTATACTTAGTAATGGTCACGGCTCAATGTTATTATATAGCCTGCTTCATCTAACTGGTTACAACCTAACTCTTAACGATCTAGAACAGTTTCGTCAAATTGGTTCTAAAACCCCAGGTCACCCAGAGTATGGCTATACTGACGGTATTGAGACAACTACAGGACCATTAGGTCAAGGATTAGCTAATGCGGTTGGTATGGCATTAGCAGAAAAAATATTAGCTGATGAATTTAATAAAGACGGACTTCATATTGTAAATCACCATACTTATGTTTTTATGGGTGATGGCTGTTTGATGGAAGGAATATCGCATGAAGTATGCTCTCTTGCAGGTACTTTTAAACTTGGGAAACTAATCGCTTTATATGATGATAATGGAATATCTATTGATGGAGAAGTGCATGATTGGTTTAGCGAAAATGTATCTAAACGCTTTGAAGCTTATAACTGGCATGTAATCGATAATATAAATGGTCATGATATAAATGCTATAAATAACGCTATAAAAGTAGCAAAAAATGATGAACGTCCTAGCATAATAATCTGTAAAACTCAAATTGGTAAAGGCTCTCCCAATAAAGTTGGTAAAGAAGAAAGCCATGGTTCAGCTTTGGGAGAGTCTGAAATCAAACTTGTGCGTCAAGAGCTAGGCTGGAACTATCCCCCATTTGTTATTCCGCATGAAGTTTATCAAGAGTTTGATTGCAAAACTAAAGGTCAAAAGCTAGAGGATGAGTGGAATAGTTTATTTGCAATGTATCAAAAATCATATCCAGAATTTGCCATGGAATTTAAGCGCCGTAACGCTCGCGAATTACCATGGAACTGGGGTGACATTATAGAAGAAGGTGTTAAATTAGCTAGAGAAAAGGCTGAAACAATTGCTACTCGTAAGGCATCACAAAATGCGATTGAATATTTTGCAAAATATTTGCCTGAATTAGTTGGTGGTTCTGCGGACTTAACTGGGTCAAACCTAACTCGTTGGAGTTTTGCTAAAACGCTTAATGACAAAAACAATTTTACTGGTAATTATATCAGTTACGGTGTCCGTGAGTTTGGAATGTCAGCAATGTTAAATGGAATGTATTTACATAGTGGGATTAAACCATTTGGCGGAACTTTTTTAATGTTTTCTGAATATGCGAGAAATGCCCTAAGAATGGCATCTTTAATGAAGATTGCCCCCATATTTGTATATACGCATGATTCAGTAGGGTTAGGTGAGGATGGTCCAACTCATCAACCAGTTGAGCAAATAGCAACCCTTCGTTTAATTCCAAATATGCATGTATGGCGTCCTTGCGATACTGTAGAGACTATAGTTTCTTGGGGTTCTGCACTTAGTCAAACAACAACACCATCAAGCTTAATCTTCTCAAGACAAAATCTACAATATATGCCAAGAGATGAGGCAGCTACAAAAAATATTTCCAAAGGTGGATATATTTTATATAAAAATAGTGATACACCTGATATAATGATACTAGCATCTGGTTCTGAGGTAGAGCTTGCTTATAAAGTATATACAAAATTAGTAGCAGAAAATAAACAAGTTCAATTAGTATCTATGCCGTCTACCTCAGTTTTTGATACTCAAAATATTCAGTATAAAAATAATGTCTTATCAGGTGCTAAGTACAAAATTGCTATAGAAGCAGGAGTTGCGGACTCTTGGTATAAATACGTTGGTAATGATGGGCTAATTATTAGTATTGATACTTTTGGTGAATCAGCACCTGCAATAGAATTGTTTAATCATTTTGGATTTACTGAAGATAAGATATTAGGCAAGATTAAAGATTTTATTAAATCATTTGATTAAATCACTAGAGGATTATGGTTATGTTCAAAAGATTATTAGGTTATTTTAGTAGTGATATTGCTATTGATTTAGGAACTGCAAATACAATTGTTTATGTTAAAGGTAAAGGTGTTATATTAGATGAGCCATCAATGGTAGCTCTTGCTTTGTCTCGTGATGGATATGGCAAAAGAGTTATTGCTGTAGGTCATGAAGCAAAAACTATGCTTGGAAAAACCCCAGGGCAAATAGAAGTAATTCGTCCTATGAAAGATGGGGTTATTGCTGATTTTACTGTTACTGAGCAAATGATTAAATATTTTATCAGAAAGATAAATAACAGTAAAAAACTTTTTTCTATTCCACCAACAATTGTAATTTGTGTGCCTTGTGGTTCGACACAGGTTGAACGTCGTGCAATCAAAGACGCCGCATTAGCAGCAGGTGCACGTCAGGTAGAACTAATAGAGGAAGCAATGGCTGCTGCTATTGGGGCTAATTTACCAGTTGCATCTCCTAAGGCATCTATGGTGGTTGATATTGGTGGCGGAACAACTGAAGTTGGAGTTATCTCATTAGGTGGACTTGTATATGCTAACTCAATAAAAGTTGCTGGAGATAGGGTGGACGAAATAATTTCAGCACATATTCGTTCTAAGCACGGATTATTAATTGGGGATTCTACTTCTGAGGAGATCAAAAAACAAATTGGTTCGGCACATAGAAACTCTGATGTTGGGGAGATGGTAATTCGTGGGCGTGATGCTTATCAAGGTCTACCTAAAGAAATAACTATTAACTCATCAGAATTAAGAGAGGCACTTAAAGATACCCTTGATCAAATGATTTTGGCCATTCGTAATGCACTTGAAACAACTCCACCAGAGTTATCGGCAGATCTAATAGATAATGGAATAACTCTAACTGGTGGTGGTGCCCTGCTTCGAGGATTAGATACGCTTATAAATGAAGAAACCAGATTAGCAGTACATATTGCTGAAGAGCCATTACTATGTGTTGCTAAAGGTTGTGGGATTGCCCTAGATTATATATCTGATAACCGAGTATATCTAAATAGAATAAAGTAAATGTTACGCTTACGGATTTGGTTGCTAATTGCTGCTATGGCACTTATTTTACTGGATAAGTTTTCTTTTATAAGTAGATTTCGTGATATAGTGGCAATATATGTGCACAAGCATATTGTTATGTTTGAGTATAGAATTACTAGTTATCCTAAATTAGTATTTTTACAAAAAAATACTCAAAAAGAACTAGAGACTGAGAACATTCAATTACGGCAGCAGGTTGAAAAAGATGCGATACTGATAAAACAGCGAAACAACCAAAGCACTGATGCTAAAGAAATCGAAGATCTGAAGCCTGATTCTGAGCAGTATAATAATTTTAAAATAACTATGGCTCGTGGTATAATTGATGTTAATTATCTAGTTAATAGTAAACTACTTATCGATAGGGGTTCAAATCAAGGCATAAATTTAGGCAATACAGTTGTTAATAAAGATGGTGTGATTGGGCAAATAAGTTTAGTTAACCTCAACAACGCACAAGTAGTTTTAATTACCAATCCTGATTATAAAATCTATGTTCAAAACCAAGTAACTAAAAGTAAAATGCTAGCCTCAGGCATCGGTAATAACAACATGCAAGTTAAATATATTAATAAAACTGATAATATTAGTGTAGGTGATATTCTCGTTACCACCGGTTTGGATGATTTATATCCAGCAAATATTCCTGTTGTTAGAGTAACTAAAATATTTTACGAAAATAATGGGTTTAATTCAGCAATATGTGAACCAGTAGTTAACTTTAATAAACTACAATATTTATTGGTGCTTAAAAATGCGCGACAATAATATAAAACTATTAATTCTTATATTTGGATTGATGTTATTTCAATTAATAATTAATAACCTAACGGTTCTATATCTTGACTGCCTGAGCGTAATTCTAATTATTTTATTATTCAGAAAAAATTCATATTTAAAATTAATTATTTTCATTGCCTTTTTTACTGATTTAATAGGGCACTGGTATTTAGGTAGTCATTTATTTGCTGTAATCTTATTATCATTTTTAAGTCAGAAGCTTGTTATTACTTATTCTTTGAGTGGTTCATTACAAAAAATGGCTATGATAAGTATATTTTATGCAATGCTATCAGGTATTATGATGCTAATTGGTTTATTGACGGGTAATAGTTTTATTAATTGGATTGACTTTAGTATTGAGGTTTTAGTACTATGTCCAATTATATTATGGCTATTTAATCTTATTAGTACTCGTGATATTAAATCAAATTTAATCTTCTAAAATGAAAAACTCAAGGCTAATTACAGCTTATTCATTTATTGTTTTTACATTTGTAATATTATTTCTACGTTATGGTTATTTACAATTAATAAACCATACTCAACTACTTAGGCAATCAATAAATAATTATTCATCTATAGTAGCCACACAACCTGTTCGCGGGCAAATTGTTGATAGAAATGGTGTTGTTTTAGCGGATAATAACGCGTCTTATGTTATTGCTGGTCTTCCTAAAGATTTGAAAGGTAATCAAAAGCAATTGTTTGAAAGGTTATCTAAATACGTTATTATAACGGCTCTTGATAAGAAAAAATTTTATGCAACTAAAAATAATTCTAAAAATTATGATTGGGTTGTTATTAAAGATGATTTATCTGATAAAGAGCTTGCTAATTTTACGGCTCATGCCTATGAATTTCCTGAGTTATCAGTTTTTGCAAGAATTAAGCGTAATTATCCATTTGATGAACTGTACTCGCATAGTATAGGTTATGTGGGGCGTATTAGTCAAAAAGATAAGCAGAAAATTAAGAATCAAGATTATGTATCTAATGACTATATTGGAAAAAGTGGATTAGAACAATATTATGAAAGTACTCTTCGAGGTTCTCTGGGTAAGAAAAGTATTAAAACTGATGCTAATGGTAATGAAGTAGGGCTCATTGATAATATTGCAGCAACAGATGGTCAAACATTACACCTAACTATAGATAATAATCTCCAAAAAGTAGCATCGAACTTATTGGGCGATAATAATGGTGCAATAGTTGTTATTGATCCTAATGATGGTGGGGTTCTAGCTTTTATATCCAAGCCTGGATATAATCCTAACTGGTTTATTGATGGTATTAGTTTAGATGATTGGGGTGATTTAATGAATGATCCGAAAAAACCGCTACTCAATAGAGGGGCACAGGGTACTTATCCACCAGGATCTACTTTTAAGCCTTATTTAGCTTTAACTGCATTATTTTTAGGGGTGCGTACTCCAAATTATACTATGTATGACCCTGGTTACTATATTATTCCTGGTTCAACTCATAGGTTTAGGGATAGTGAAAAAGTCGCACGTGGTAAAATTAATTTAATGGATGCGATAACTTATTCATCGGATACTTATTTTTATAAATTAGGTTTGGATTTAGGTATTGATAGGGCTGATGATGTGATGCCGATGTTTGGGTTTGGAAGAAAAACTGGGGTAGATTTACCGATTGAGGATAGTGGTCTTCTACCTTCAAAAGAGTGGAAAGCTAGGCATTTTCGAGATAATTATCAAAAAAATTGGCAAGCTGCTGATAGCGTTGTTTTTGGGATTGGACAAGGGCTTAATCATTATACACCACTTCAAATGGCATTTGCAACCACTATAATTGCTAATGAAGGACAGGTTATTACCCCCCATTTTTTCAAAAATACGACCGATAAAAATAATGTTCTAATAGAAAGTTATGTAATTAAATCACATATGTTACCAATTAATAATACTTATTTTAAATTTATAAAATCCGCGATGCAAAATGTGGTATTAAAAGGAACTGCACATGGGATATCAGGGGGATTACAGTATACAATGGCAGGCAAGACGGGAACTGCCCAAGTTGTATCTATGAATAAAGATAATCGTAATGCTAAATTTCAAGGTAAACAATATAAAGACCATGCATGGTTTACTGCATTTGCTCCAGTTGATAAACCTAAAATAGCAATTGCAGTTATAGTAGAACATGCTGGATTTGGTGCAGCTAGTGCAGCTCCTATTGCCAGAAAAATTTTTGATTATTATCTACTCGGTAAATTAGCAGTAGCAGCTAATAAACCAAATGATGAGCATTTTGATACTACCGATGAATCAATTGAGGATGATGATATCAATAAGTCAGTCAAATATGGAGAGTAATCAATGAGTATAACAGATACTAGGTTTAAAAGCTTAAAGCGTCTAATCAGTAGATTTTATAATTTAGACAAAACTATTATCTTAATTCTTTTAGCATTAGCTACAATAAATATATTTATACAGTACTCGGCGAATGATAAAGTTACTGGACGAATAATTAACGATATAGTATATCTTGTAGTATCTTTTGGAGTACTGATAATTGTTGCTAATATAAACTTAAATCAAATAAAAAATTGGACGGTTCCATTGTATATAATAAGTATACTGTTTTTAATTGCAGTTTTATTTGTTGGAGTTAGGGTGAATGGTGCCAAGCGGTGGTTGAACTTAGGTATTAGAATCCAGCCATCAGAAATATGTAAACTATCAGTACCACTTATATTGGCGTATTATTATTCGTATAAGAATACTGTAGTTAAATGGCTTGATTATATCTATGGTTTGTTACTGATATTAATGCCATTTGCTCTGATTGCTAAGCAGCCTGATTTGGGAACTGGTATATTGGTTTTAGCCTCAGGTTTTTTTGTATTATTTTTTGTGGGTCTTCCATGGAGAGTAATTATTTTTAGTATAGTTGTATTTGTAGCTTCAACGCCGATAATCTGGCATCATCTACATGATTACCAACAGCATCGTATTTTAACGCTTCTAGATCCACAATCTGATCCACTCGGTAAGGGATACCATATCATTCAAGGCATGATAGCAATTGGATCTGGTGGGCTATACGGTCAAGGGTACCTAAATGGAACACAAGTGCATTTGGACTTTATTCCTGAAAAGCATACTGACTTCGTTATTACTGTTATTGCTGAAGAGTTTGGTTATATTGGAGTTTGTGTTATATTACTATTATATTTAGCTCTGATTATTCGTTGTTTGATGATTGTGAAAGATGCCCCAGATATATTTACAAGAGTTTTATCAGGAAGCATCATTATGTCTTTTACGCTGTATATTCTTATTAATATGGGAATGGTTGCCGGTATATTACCAGTAGTAGGAGTGCCATTACCTTTTATTAGTTATGGAGGTACTGCAACTATTATTCTTATGATACAATTTGGGATTATGTTAGCAATTGCCAAACGTAATAAATACTAAGGTGGTCAGTTTGAAACATGGGATAGTTTATTGATTAAATCGTCGCTACTAATAAAACCAAGCAATTTGGTAGGCTCTGGAGTATTTAATATCAGTAGTGCTGGTGGCCCATAAAGCCCATAACGTTTTAGTACTTGTATCTGATCGTGTGTATTTTGACTTAAATCAAATTTAATTACCTTATAATTAGCTAAAATTGATTTTACATTTTTATCAGAGAATGTTTTTTTATCCATTTCGATACACATAGCACACCAAGAGGCATAAAAGTCAATAATAATGGGCTGATTACTGTGCTGCATTATATTATATAAATCACTGCTATTATCAACGATTAACTCGTTAGCATCATTGTATTTAGATGCGTTGTAGAAATAATGATTATATATATATGGTGCCACGAGATATATACTTCCAGCTATCATTATTAAACCCATAAAATACTTAATAGCAACCATCCAACTCCCAGACTTAGGTAGTATCTTATCGCCTACTAGAGCTAATGTTAGTATCGGGACACCCATACCAAGGCTAATAGCATAAAGTGCAAGTCCACCAAATATGATATCGCCATGACCAACAATAATTCCAATAGCAGCAATTAATGGCGGAGTTACACATGGGCCTAGTAGAATTGATGACATTATACCCATGAGAAATACCTTGGTGTAACGTCCACCACTTATATTAATACTTTTGGCATGTAAGTAAGAGTTGATACTATGAGGTAATCTAATCTCAAAGAGATCAAACATCGATAATCCTAGAACAAACCATATTATACCTGAGATAATAATGACCGCTGGGGTTTGAGTAAGTGTAGTAAATAATTCTCCAGTATATGCAGCTAAACAACCCATCAGTACATAAATAAGAGCTATTCCATGAATATAGCTAATTGTTAGCATTAATATATTAGTTCGTTTGAGGCTAACTGAGTTCCCGATTATTGAAGATAAGGCTATTGGGTATAATGGATACATACATGGGGTTAGGGAAATAGCAATTCCAGCAATAAAAAATAACAAAACCAATATCGGAGTGCTTAGGTTGGATAATGTGCTATCACCATGATAGAAGTTTATAAAATCATTAAATAATTCTTTAATAGACATACTTCCTGGAGATACTGAGTTATTTAGATTAAAAGTATACTTCTGGGGTGGGTAACAAATAGTTTTACCATCACAACCTTGAAGTGTGAGATTGATAGCATTTATACTTGCATTAATTGGAATATGTAAACTGAATTTACCGGTCATTACTTCATTCGTTTTGTTAGGATCATTAATATCTGGGATAAGTAAACTACTAGGAAATTTGATTTTATTTAATGGCACTGATTTCCCACTAGGTAATAGTTTAATTTGTAATCGATCTTTATAGATATAATAGTTAGGTGCAATTACAAAAGATATCCAAGCTTGATTTTTATCAATAAGTTTAGCTGACACTTCAAAAGTTTGTGTGGGTGAGTGATTGTTTGTGATAACAGGTTTTGAAGGTATAAATATATAAAGAGCAGCCGCGATTATTAATGCAAAGCTAATTAAATATTTTATTATTTTCATGTGCATTAACCTTTAATATAGTGCAAGTTTATGGATCCCAGCCTTCGCTGGGATGACAGTGCTTGCTGCTTCGATATGAGTTTGGGAACCATGCACTAAAATTTACACAGATGATAACTATTTTACCATGTTGTTCATATCTAGTATAGGTAGCATAATCGCAATTACGATTAACATTACTACGCCACCCATTAACACAATTAAAGCCGGTTCAAGTATTCCGGTTAGCAGTTGACTTCTATGTGATAGTTCAAGCTCTTGATGTGCGCCTGCTTGCTCTAAAAGATGATCTAAGTTACCTGATTTCTCACCACTTGCTATCAAATGAATAACAACTGGTGGAAAGGCATTTTCACGAGACATTGCAATAGCAAGTGGTACACCTTCTTGAACCGCTTTTATCGAGTTATCAAGGGCTTTTTTCATCATATAATTACTAATAGTATCACGCCCTGCTTCAAGAGCAGCAATCATAGGCACTCCACTTGCAAGTAGTAATGCTAAAATATGGGTAAATCTTGCTACATCAACATTTATAAGTAGTTTACCAGCAACAGGAATAGTTAATAATCTGCGATGAAACTTAACTTTGAAACTTTCTTGTTTTAGTAAGCGAAATATGGTAAATATTATAAAAATAATAGCTAATATAATCACCCAGCCATATTCCCGAAGCCCATTACTAGTTGAAATCATTATTTTAGTAAGTATGGGTAGCTCTTGTTTAGATGCTTCAAATACTTTTACTACTTGTGGCACCACAAATACTAGTAGAGCAACAATCATAACAATCGCAACGACAGATACAATAATTGGATATAATAAAGCCATCATGATTTTACTAGTTAACTCACGAGTTCTATCACTATGATCAGCTAATTTAGTCATTACACGAGCCAAACTACCTGATTGCTCACCAGCATTTATAAGACTACAGTATACGGGTGGGAAAACTTTGGGAAACATTCTAAGTGAAGCAGCTAATGGTCTACCACTTAAAACTTCGCTTTTAACACCCATAAAAACTGTTTTTTGATCTGGATTTTCTAATTGTTCAATTAAAGCATTAAGTGAGCTTTCTATGGATAATCCAGAATTAAGTAAAATAGCAAACTGCCTAGTGATGAGGGATAACTCAAGAGAAGATATGGTTTTTTTGAAATTAAACGAACTTTTTTTCTCGCGGTCTTCTTTTTCAATTTGGATATGAGCAACAATAAGTCCTTTGTCACGCAGTAATTGACGCGCACTTCTTGGGGAATCAGCTTGGATCACCCCTGATTTGTCTTTGCCGTTACTGTCTACAGCTTTATAATTATAAGTTATCATATTTTTCTAAGCTTCATTGGTAACTGCGGTTACCTCTTCAAGTGATGTTTTACCTTCAATAACCCAGCGCATGCCATCCATTCTAAGGGTGCGCATTCCTAGATTTGCAATTGCGTATTTTTCTATTTCATGTTCTTGAGTTTCAGTATGAATCATCCGCTGTATTTCTTCATCAACCACTAATAACTCATGAATACCATTTCTACCTTTGTAGCCTGTGAAGCTACATGCTTCACAGCCATTTGGTGAATATAATATAGTGTCTTGAGGAATGCCGTGAAGTTTTCGCATATTAGCATCAACAAAATTATTTTCAATCTTACATTTAGGACATAATAAGCGAATCAATCGTTGTGCCAAAACTCCTATTAATGTTGAGGATAGTAAAAAAGATTCAACCCCCATATCGACTAATCGCGTAACTGCAGATGCAGCAGTATTAGTATGTAGGGTTGCTAAAACTAAATGTCCAGTGAGACTTGCCTGTACCGCAATTTGAGAGGTTTCTAAGTCCCGAATTTCACCTATCATTACTACATCTGGATCTTGACGTAAAATAGCTCTTAGCGCTCGACCAAATGTCATCTCAATTTTTGAATTAACTTGGGTCTGGCTAATACCTTCAATGTCATACTCTACAGGATCTTCCACCGTCATAATATTTAGTTCTTTAGAGTCAAGTCTTGCTAAAGCAGCATATAATGTCGTTGACTTACCAGACCCTGTTGGTCCTGTAACTAAAAAAATCCCGTGCGGGCGATGGATAAGTTTATCAATTTTTACCAAGGTATCTTTATTCATACCAAGTACTTCAAGTTGTAAACGTTCTTTGTTTTTGTCAAGTAGCCGCATAACCACACGCTCACCATGACCAGTTGGAATGGTTGATACCCGTAAATCAACCTCACGTCCAGCTAAACGAAGAGCAATACGCCCATCTTGAGGGAGCCTTTTTTCAGCAATATCAAGTTGTGCCATAATCTTTATCCGTGACACTAGTGCTGCATGAAGACCTGAGTTTAAGTCTACTACACTTTGTAACACACCATCACGTCTAAAGCGAACGATAGATTTTCGTTCGTAAGCATCCAAATGAATATCTGAGGCATATTCCTTTACTGCTTGGGTTAAGAAGGCATTTATAATTTTGATAACTGGAGCGTCGTTCTCTGATTCGAGCAAATCTGAAGAGCGGGGAAGGTTATGGATTAAGTCTGATATATCAATATCATCTTGAACATCATCAACAATAGCTGCCGCATTTGAATTGGAGTAAGCTTCTGATAATAACTCATCAAAAACCTTAGCATTAATTTTGGTAACTAGTATTGCTTCATTAAGTTTTCTTTTTACTTCGGATATTATTGCGGGGTTCAGTTTATCAACAACGGCAACAAGAACCTGATTATTCTCAACGCCATAGATACATATTTGATTGTTTTTAGCATATAAATACGGTATTCGCCTTGAGAATTTATTAGGTGCAAATTTTATCATGTCCATATAAAACCTTAATTACCTTGTGTAAGTGCATTAATCTGTGTACCAGTATTTTCAACTTTAGTGCTTTGAGTATTATTAGTTGCTCCCATAGGAGTTATTTTGGTTGTTGTAACAGATATAGCTGCTGGGTTAGTTTTTTCAATATTGGCACCATTAGTTGTTAAATCAACTACGGGCAATGATTTATTTAAATTTAATGATGAGTCTCCATCAGAATATGGCTTTTCTAGTGTATATGGGAGTTGATTGTCCAAAGTAATTGGAGAAATAGCCGGTAATACAGCAGTTTCCTTAGCTCCAATCTTAGTTTGTTCTCCCATAATGTAATTATAACGCCGGTTGGTTAATGCTCTATAACCTTCAGTGTTTTTGACAATTACTGGACGTAAAAATAATACTAAATTTTGTTTAATATGAGTGCGCTGTTGCCAACTAAATAACCATCCAATATATGGTATGCTGCTTAATCCAGGAATACCAGTTTGTCTAAGTGAGATACTATCTTGAGTCATGCCACCTAGGGCAATAATTTGCCCATCATCTACTAGTATAGTAGCACGTATATTACGCTTTAAGAAAGATGGACCATCAGTAGTAGCAGTAATAGGCTGGTCGGGATCGAGAGATGACTGTTCTTGCCAAATATCCATCTGAATAGTACCATTTTGGGTAATTAGTGGCTTGATTTGTAAGACAGTACCCAAATCTTGACGTGTAATTGTAGTGGTTAAGTTTCCAGGAGAGCCTGAGGTTGCGGTGAAAGCACCATTTGGGATACCGATATTCTGTCCAACCATTATTCGAGCTTCTTCATTATCAAGTGTTAGTATCGTTGGTCGATCTAAAATATTACCTACGCTATTAGATATAAGCATATCTGCCAATGCTCCAAGTGTAGGAATAGTTTGTCCGCCAATAGTTGTTGTTCCAGTTACTAAACCAACATAAACTTCGCTAGGAACAGATATACCAGCAGCCCCAGCACCGCCACTTGTAGCACCAATAGCCGCTGTTGCAAGGCTTGATAGAGCGTTACCTTGTTGACCATAGTTACCAAGACTGATAAGTCCAGCATTATTGTTCCCGCCCCCAACTAACCATTGCACCCCAAAAGTACCTTGTTCAGTGCTATTGATATTAGCAATCATAGCCTCAACCATTACTTGGGCACGTCTAATATCTAACATATCTATAATCATGCGTAAATTTTTGTATACTGCCTGTGGCGCTTGTATTATAAGAGAGTTAGTAGTAGGTTCTGCTTGTACCAAGATTTTTGGAGCATCTTTTTGATTAGCATTATTAGTATTCCGATTCGCTCCTCCTCCGCCGGTTTGACGACTAGCTGAACTACTACCACCCATACCGCCGCCGCCGCCTCCACTACTACCAGTAGAACCAAATACTGAAGATGGCTCATTAGCAAATTTAGCTTGTGAAGAACTAGATACCAAATCAGGATTTTCTTGTTGATTGATAACAGATCTAAGCACATCAGCCACGTGAGCGGCATCAGCATTTTTCAAATAAACTACATGAAGGTTACTATTGACACTACCGATATTATTATCTATTTTTAGGGCTAATGCTTTTAGCTCTTCTATTTTATCGGGGATAGATGAGTACAAAACTAAAGAATTGGTACTGGGTTCTACAGTTATTGTAGCCCCTGGGCTGTCAGTATTACCGCCGCCGCCGCTGCCACCATTATTGCCCCCGCCGCTAATGTATGATTGCAAAATTTGTGCTACATCTGAGGCTATTGCATTTTGCAAAGTAAGAATAACTGGTTTACTTATAGTACCACCATCGTTAACTTGACTTAGTTTATTGATGATTTTATTAATTCTTTCAAGGTTAGATGCATAATCAGTAATAATTAGAGCATTACTATTAGGGTAAACAGAAATTGAGTTATTAGGTGCAATTAAAGGTCTAAGAGAACTAGCCAATTGTGTAGCTGAACCATGCTGAATAATAAATATTTTGGTAACTACTTGATCACCTTGTTGGTTTTTGGAGTTATCATCTGTTTTCATACCGTATGTTTTAGCATCAGTTTCTGGTAGAACTTTGATGACACCATCCGCTTCAACTGTTGCAAAACCTTGCATTCTTAGGGCAGCTTCTAATACTTTGTAACTATCAACTTTAGATATTGGTTTATCAGATACGATATTTACGGTCCCTTTGACACGTGGATCAATTACGAAATTCTTACCCGATAATTCACTAATGGCCTTAATTACGGTCTGTATATCAGCATTTTCAAAATTTAGTACTACTTTATCAGGGCTTAGAGTAGGGGTACTTGATGTTGAAGGTGGCGGAGTTGTGCTTTGTGTTGAAATTGGTTTTGGCACCTTAGGTTTATGTGATATATTTTTATCTAATGGAGAGTTGGTATTGTTGTTTGTATTATTTATTGCTGCTGAAGCATTGCTTTTTTGGCTAACAGCAATTGTATAATTTGCTAGTGAAGCTGTAGTGAGTAATAAAATTATTTTTTTCATATTTACCATATTTAATTTACTTTAAAAATTTAAGTGCTAGTTTAAGCGTTGTCGGTAACGTTACTTAAATCGCTAAATGCACGATTACTTTCTTGATTGTTTAACTTATTATTTTGATTCAAATTAGTGTTTATGTTGTCAGAACCATTTGCATTAGGGTTTAGGTTATTGCTACTAGGATTGTTTGGTGCTTTCTGAGTAAAGTCTTCTATAAGTTTTTTTCGACGCTCTTTAATGTCATTATTGCTACTATCGTTGTTATAGCTAGTAAAGTTACTACTTGACGTATCTGTTGCAAAAGAAGATTTAGAGTCACTACCATTCTTATTAGGGTCTATTCTAATTGTAGCGTCAGCCCCATTTTGGCTAACTACAATTAAATCAGTGCTTATTGACGTAAGTATTGCATTATTCATTATCTTATCACCAATACTTGCAACATAAGATTTATCACTATAGGTAATAAATGCTAAACTTTTAGGTGGGTTGAAATATATACCATTTAGTTTAACCAAACTAGAGATTTCTGGTTCTGGTGGTGCTGATTCGACTACCTTAGATATAATTCCAAAAGGATGGCGGTTATTTACGTATTTAAAACTTTTTTCAAATTCAGTAGCGGATGATTTTTCAATATATACACTATCTAGTGCTGGGTTTATAAGCCACCATACAAGTTTCGCTGCAAGCACAGCAAAGTATAATATAATCAAGAGATTTATTACTTGGCTTACAGCAAAGATTATTAGATTCAAGGTTTTAGTATGCATGGTTAAATATTTTTATTAAAAGTTTAAGCATATAATTATAGCCTAATTAATCAAGCTAGTGTTGAATTTTATAACAATCCTCACAGATTCCGTAAATATTTAGGTGGTGATTTACGATTTTGAAATTATTTTCTTTCGCAATTTTTTCTTGTAAGCGCTCGATTTTAAAGTCGACAAATTCAATTACTTTATTGCATTTCACACAAATTAAGTGATCGTGGTGTTCGTTTGGTTTTACTAGCTCATAAATAGCTTGATCATCATTAAAATTATGTTTTTCGAGAATATTATTGGTTTCAAAGGTGGCGAGTATACGATAGATAGTTGCCAAGCTAATGTCTGTGCCTTGATTTCTTAACAATGATAATATCTTACTAGCATCTAGATGCTTATATAGACCAAATAATTGCAAAATTGCAATTTTATGTTTGGTTATTTTAATGCCAATATTCTTCAGATTTTGTAGTTCCATTTTTCTTTTATTTCTTAAATTTGTAACTCAAGTACTCATTTTAGGGTTAAAATATAGTTTTTAGCAAGTTTTTCTGGTTATATATGATAAAAACTCATAAATTATGGTTCATCTTACCTACTTTTTTATTTGGGTGCTCAGGTATAAAGTTTTCGGAATGGCGTTTTCCTTATATGATGGAGGTGCAGCAAGGTAATTATATCACCAACAATCAAGTTAATCAGTTACATGCGGGTATGAGCAAAGAGCAAGTATCTTTTATTGTTGGTCATCCTCTTACTCAGTTCTTGTTTGACCAAAATCGTTGGGATTTTTTCTATCAAGACTACAAGAGTAATAAGTTAGAGACAAATTATTGTATTACTATTTTATTTGATAAAGATGGTAAAGTTAGTAATATAACTAAAAATGGGCAATTTTTTAATAAGTAAGAATAATGATAAATATAGCGTTAATTGGTTCATCAGGTAGAATGGGGTTAGCAATCACTGAGATTATTGCAACTAAACCTGAATATTATAAATTGTTTGTGGCAATAGCCAAAGGTGATGATATTAGCCGGGTTAAGGGTGCTGATGTTGTAATTGATTTTTCAATACCAAGTTCAACTATTAAAACGATAGCTACATGTCTTCAATATAAGATACCATTAGTAATCGGTGCTACAGGTTTTAGTGATTCAGAAAAAGATTTTATTATTGAAGCTAGTAAGAGTATTGCAATTTTATTTTCAGCAAATATGAGTTTATCAGTTAATTTGCTGTTTAAGCTAACCGCTATTGCTGCTACCAAACTAAGTAACTTTGAAACAGAAATTCTCGAAGCTCATCATCGTTATAAAAAAGATGCCCCTTCGGGAACAGCACTGAAGTTGGGTGAGATTATAGCTGAATCTAGAAATCTTGATTTTAAAAAGTATGCTAAATTTACTCGTTATGGAATTAATGAACAAAGAGATCCCAAGGATATTGGTTTTTCTGTAGTTAGAGGTGGTGATATAGTAGGCAAGCATGATGTAATGTTTATAGATAGTGGTGAAACTTTGACTTTAACTAGCGAAATTAATAATCGCGTTAGCTTTGCTAGTGGTGCGCTTGTAGCCGGTGCTTTTTTAAGCATCCAGAAGCCTGGATTATATAATATGTTTGATGTGCTTGATATATGATACTAAACTATGATTCAATTATTGTTGGGAGTGGTTTAGCTGGATTATCTACAGCTTTGAGGCTTGCTAATAATAAACAAAAAGTCGCACTACTAACCAAGCAAAAGCTTAGTGAATGTAATTCATACTACGCTCAAGGTGGAATTGCTGCAGTAATAGACAGTAATGACTCGACCCAAAGTCATATTGACGATACTCTTATTGCCGGTGCTGGGTTATGCAATGAAGATGCTGTAAGATATATTGTACAACATTCACCTGAGGCTATAAAATGGCTTGTTAGTCAAGGGGTTCAGTTTACACCTGATTTGGATAATCAAACGGGGTTTCACCTAACTCGTGAAGGTGGGCATAGCTTTAGAAGAATACTTCATGTAGCAGATAGCACTGGGGCTGCTATTATAGATACCTTAATAAGAAAAGTGAAATCGCATCCATATATAACTGTCTATGAGGGTTTTGTAGCGGTTGATCTTATTTTGGGTAATAAAATTGGGCTAAATAATAAAAATTGTTATGGTGTTTATGCATTAAATCGTAATACCAACCAAATATATAGTTTTGGTGGTAAAAGTACAGTATTAGCTAGCGGTGGCTCAGGTAAGGTGTATTTGTATACAACCAATCCTGATGTAGCTACTGGTGACGGAATTGCAATGGCGTATCGTGCTGGATGTAGGGTTGCTAATATGGAGTTTATACAGTTTCATCCTACGTGTTTATATCACCCACATGCTAAATCTTTTTTAATATCTGAGGCGGTTCGTGGCGAAGGTGGAGTTTTGAAACTTCCTACGGGATATCGTTTTATGCAAGATCATGACGAACGTCTGGAGCTTGCTCCACGCGATATTACAGCTAGAGCAATTGATTTTGAGATGAAAAAACAGGGCTTTGATTTTGTGCATCTAGATATATCGTATAAGCCTGAATCATTTATAGAAGAACATTTTCCAAATATTCTCCAACATTGTAAAGGGCTTGGTATAGATATTACAAGTGAGCCAATACCGGTAGTTCCTGCTGCACATTATACTTGTGGGGGCATTGTCACTAATCTTGCTGGTGAAACTGATATTAATAATCTATATGCCATTGGCGAATGTGCTTGTACTGGGCTTCATGGGGCTAATCGCTTGGCAAGTAATTCCTTACTTGAGTGTTTGGTAATTGGTGAAAAAGCAGCTCAATCAATTCTAAATTTAACACTAGATACAGTAAATATTCCAGAATGGGATGCCTCCCAAGTAATTGATAATGACGAACAGATTATTATATCGCATAATTGGGATGAATTACGCCGTGCCATGTGGGATTACGTAGGTATTGTTAGAACCAATAAACGCCTAGAGCGTGCTATGCATCGAATAAATATGTTGCAAGCAGAGATTCATGAATATTATTCAAATTTCAAACTTTCAGCAGATTTAATTGAACTTAGAAATTTACTCTTAAATGCTGAATTAATAGTCAAAAGTGCTATATCACGTCATGAAAGTCGCGGGTTGCATTTTAGTAAAGATTATCCAAATACTGATATTATTGCTAGAGACACGATTTTACAAATATGATATAATATTATTGAAATTAAATTTACGGAGTAAAAATGCCTAAAATAACTGTGCTTCCACATACAGATCTTTGTCCTAAAGGTTTAGAGTTTGAGGGGAAAGTTGGTGAAAACATTTGTAAACAATTACTATCGCACAATGTGGATATTGAGCATGCTTGTGATATGGCGTGTGCTTGTACTACCTGTCATATAATAGTTCGTAATGGGTTTGCTTCTTTAAATGAAATTGACGAATTAGAAGAGGACTTACTTGATCGTGCATGGGGGCTAACATCATTGTCACGTTTGTCTTGTCAAGCTAAAGTTGCGAGTGAAGATTTAGTGATTGAAATACCTAAATACACTATTAATCATGCTAAAGAGAATTAATTATGCCACAAGAAAAATATAGTAACTATCTAAGACATGGTAGTAACCAAGATGGACATTCTCATGATGATGATAACCATAGTAATATTGATGATAACCATCATTACCATCGTCATGACCATATGCACAGGCGTGATGCTAACTCAAAAGTTTTAGCCGTTTGTCTGGGTATTACTTTTAGTTTCGCATTAATTGAAGGGGTTGGTGGTTATTTTACGCATTCAATCACACTTCAATCTGATGCTCTACATATGCTAACGGATGCGGCTGGATTATTAATTGCATTTATTGCAAATATAATCAGTAAACGCCCTGCAACTACTTATCTTACTTTTGGTTATGGTAAGGCTGAAGCTTTAGGGGCGTTAGTCAACTGTGTTTTTACACTAATATTGACTTTAGGGTTGTTGTTTGAAGTTATACGAAGGTTTTTTATACCTACCGTAGTCCATGGTGAGTGGTTGTTTATTATTGCAGGTATTGGGTTTATGGTAAATGCTTTGATTGCTTATATATTAGCTAAAAGCTCAGAATCCTTAAATATCAAAGCTGCGCTTATTCACACCATAGGAGATTTATTAGCTTCGGTTATTGCTATTATGGCTGGGATTATTATTGTCTACACTGGGTATAGTATTGTAGACCCGATATTGTCACTAATAGTAGTATTTATACTTATCATATCTAATTATAAATTAATTAAAAAATCGGCGATAGTATTAATGGCTGGAGTGCCTGACAATGTAAATTATGAAGATGTTGGGCGTGATTTAGAATTAGTTGACGGAGTTATAGGAGTACATGATTTACATATTTGGTATCTATCAGCTAATATCACTTCATTATCAGCACATATTGTTGCCAATAGCCCATTAAATTGGCAATATACCTTATTGGCTTGTCAGGAAATGCTAAAAACCAAGCACAAGATATCCCATGTGACCTTACAGTATGAATTTAATCATAATCCTGAAATCGCGTACTGCGATGCTAAATAACTAATCTAAATGCTCGAAGTCAGATGTTTTTGCTAAATCTTGTATAAGATTAAGGATGCATTGTGGCGGTGGTGCGATCCTTCTTGTATTGGTATCAATCCACGCACCATATGCTGTATTTATGGCACTAAGTTTATTATTCGCATTATATATTTTATGGACAAACTTCCAGCGCGAATTATCGTTGGTAGAACCTGCAAAAAATAATTCAATTGTAACATCTTCACCTAAGAATATCTCTCTGAAATACTCAGTTTGTTCTTTTAATAATATTGCAGCAAGTCCAAGTTCGAGTAGCTTTGTCATACTATAATTAATTGATGCCATCCACGCAGCTCGGGTGTGAGTAGCAAAAGTACCATAAACTGTATGGGTTAGGTGTCCATTGGCATCGATATCTGACCAGCGCACTTCTATAGTTTTTTTAAAAATCATGGCATCGCTCCTTAATTAAACTGGGTAAATTTTATTTTCTACTAAATATCCTGAAATCTCAAATAATGAGTTAGCATACATTGCAATATATCCATCAGGACGGATAAGGCATAATGGTTGATCGCTCCAGTATATATGGTTACGCACTATTTTTATAAAATTTGGTAAATTTGGATTAGGGATTTCATCTTTAGTAAGTAAAAGCCATTTGGAGCCAATATTTTGAAATTTAGTTTGATTCTGGTATAAGACCTGTTCAGTATTTACTAATGGACTATTTTGATAACAAATATTAGTTTGTTGTAAGCTATTGACAATTTTATTTCTTATTAAATCAATGCTTAAAATCCCACCAACACCAAGATTACGCAGTAGTTGGATGAATTTATTATTAGTTGTAGCAATTTTAGTTAGACCTCCTGAGCGTTTTATAACGTCATTAGCGATACCGCGGCGTTCGGTACTATAGGTGTCAAGTAGACTATCTGCTGCTTCATTTTTTATTACGTGAGCAAGTTTCCAAGCTATATTCCAGCTGTCTTGGATGCCAGTGTTCATACCTTGAGCACCTGATGGAGAGTGGCTATGAGCTGAATCTCCTGCTAGAAATACATGTCCATTTCTGAAGTTTGAAGCTAAACACTCATGAATACTAAAACTACTTATCCAGTCAGCTGAATCAATAACTATTCCTTTATGGCGTTCATTTAGTATCTTGGTAAAAATATCTAGATTCCCATCTTTTAAATCTTTAAATTTTGGGTCGTTGCTAATCTCAGCCATAACGCGTACATTGTCTTTCATAGGTATAAATACCATTACTCCTGCACTGTTAAATACAATACTTACATCGTTGGTACTGATATTGCCACTTAATTTTGCATCCATCATTATGAAATGTTGCGTCAAATCATGACATTCTTGTTTAAATTCTGCTAAATCACGGACGCTACTATGGTAACCATCGCATCCAACCACCCACTTAGCCATTGTATTATATTCTTTAGAGTGTGAATTTAAAGTAATGTTTACATACTCTTTAGTATCTTTAAGATCTATTAAACGAGTATTCCATTCAACATGGGTGTTATATTTTTCTAATTCGGCGATTAATAGCTTCTCAGTTTGGGCTTGAGGTAAGGAGAGCATGAAATTAAACTCACTCTCAACAGAATCAAATCCAGCATGATTTAATAATTTACTACTACTAAATAATTGCACTTGATTTAATTTTAGACCGTTTGCTATGGCGGTATCTACAAACCCCATAGATTTCCAAATTTCGAGAGTTCTGGCATTTATTACTATTGCATTAGAGGTTTTAGATGGTTCAGATTTGCCATCAATAATGCGACATTGAATACCTGATTTATTCAGTGCTAGAGCTAAATTAAGTCCAACAGGACCTGCACCTACTACTAATACATCTATCAAATTTATCATCTTTAAAGCTCCTTTTGATTAGAATAGTACCTAAAATTGTGGCTTAACTACAACTAAAATAACACATAGAATCAGAATAATAGTTGGATACTCATTAAATAATCGAAACCATTTGTGTGTTTTGGTGTTACAATCTTTGGCAAAATCATCCATAAGTTTGAAACAGTAGATATGATAGAATACTAAAGTACCAACTAAAATAACTTTAAAATGAAGCCATAAACCATTAAATCCAAATCCATGGGCTAAAATCTCTCCCAAAACTATCGCAATAATAGCTGCGGGATTCATAATATACCAATATAACTTGTGCTCCATGATTTTAAATTGGTTTTGACTTGTTTTATTATCAGTCATTGAGTGATATACAAATAAACGCGGCAGATAAAATAATCCTGCAAACCAAGCAACAACAGCAATAATATGAAATGCTTTAATGTATCCATACAATGTAGGGTATTCAGTTACCAGCTTTGGAACCATGCTAATACTCTCTAAAACGGAATATTGTCCGATGTTAGAGTGTTACTAGAACTACTAGCCTCAGGTAAGCTATATACAGGCTCGTCACTTCGTGAGTGATCATCGGTAGATGCATCATCATCACGTTTACTTAAGAATTCAATATTATTAGCAAATACTCTAAGTGAAGCTACAGGTTTATTTTCTTTGTTTATGTAGGCATTGGCTGAAGGAAAACCTTCGACTAAAAGTTTACTACCTTTTTTGATATAGTTTTTTGCTAAATCAGCCAACTTACCATTGCAGCTTACTTCAACCCAGTCAGTTTTTGGTGCTTGTTTAGTGCCAACTGATACTCCCATTGAGAAAGTTGCAAATTGATTGCCGCTTTGATCAGCTCGTAGTTCTGGGTCTCTACCTACATTTCCAGTGATGATTATTTTTTTCATTACAATTCCTTCAAAAAATATCTAAGTCATATTTTAACATTAATAGTAACTAGTTATATAAAATAACTATCTTCCTAATTTAAAAAACCAGCTTTTAGTGCTAAGATTACCAAAATAGATACAATAATCCATAGTAAAAGTCCTTGAAATAATACTTTGATTCCAACTGATCTTAGATTACTAAAAGATACATTATAGCCGATTAAGAAAAGAGCAACCATAAAAAAACTTTCGCCTAAATCTTTTAAATGTGAGCCCATGGGTTGTAAACTTGGAAATATGGTGACTGATAATGATGCTAAGATAAACCAAACAATAAACCACGGTTTTTTAGTTTTACCTTGAGATTGCTCACTATGATTGATTTTGCTGTATATTACAGCTATTATAAGACTAACTGGAATTATCCATAAGGCTCTAACTAATTTTACGGTGGTACCAACTACTAGTGACTCTTGGCCATAAGACATGCAGCTTCCTACTACTGATGATGTGTCATGAATAGCAAGAGCGGCTAGTAAGCCAAATTGATGTTGGGTTAGATTGAGCTGATGCCCAATTATTGGAAACAGAAGAAGACCAACTGCATTGAGTAAAAAAACAGTCCCCATAGCAACCGCTGTGTCTTCATGGCTACTACGAATAATTGGGCTAATTGCTGCAATAGCACTACCGCCACAAATTGCGGTTCCTGAACTAATTAGTGTTGAAATTTTACCATCATTTTTAAGGAGTCTACCAATTAATAAACCAAGAATAAGTGTGCCGCCAATGCTAATAACAGTATAACTAAGCCCATCTAGCCCAGCTTTAAGAATGTTGTTTAAATTAAACCCAAAGCCAAGTAAGATAATAGCATAGCTTAAAGTCTTGTTTGACCAAATTTTGGTATGATGACTAATTGAGCTATCCTTGTGGATACTTGTTAACAATATTCCCAAAATTAATGCTAACCCAGGTATATAAGTTTTATATTTGAAATTTGTGTAACTAACTCCGATAAGAGCTGTCATAATTAAAAGCATGGTAATACGGTTAAATTGAGTTTTCATGTTGCCTTTCTTTACGCGTTTAAGATATGGGTAACTTTCAAAAGTACGGATTTCGGCTGATTTAAGCCGTATACGATTATTTTTTAAAAGTAAGTACTTTATTTGTTAATTTGTATAAATAAAGCAATAAGTTATAAGGTGCACGCATTCGATTATGTTATAAAATGATGCTATTAGCAATTTTATCAAAGGTTGCCCAATACAAAACAACAAGATTATAACAGCAAATAAAGTGATATATCAAGAAGAGATTTTTCTAGAGCTTGGACTTAAGCTTGGTTATGTAACCAAGTTTCATGAATAACTGATACAAATATACCTATAAATTAAACACGCAATGTCTGCCAGTTCTAACTTCGGGCGTATAAGCTGCTTGTGTTTTCTATATAACAATAGTATAATACAGCTATGTAAGCTACGATAAGGTTTTGGCATAATTGAAGTTGTAAAACTTTGCTAAACCAATGATTATGAAATTAAGAGTTTGGCAAAGTTAATAGGTAATATAGGTTAACTAATAGTAAAAAATTTTGGAGAAAGTTATGAATAAATCTAAATTCAGTAAACAATATTTGTGCTATATTATTCTACCAATATCTATAAGTGCATGTAATAGTGGTAGTACTAGTGCATCACCTGATCCGATAAGTATTTCTTGTAATTCAATTGGTGTTGAAAGTATAGAAGAGTGCATTATAACCTCAAGCAGTAACACAGCTTACGGGTTTAACAATATGCCATATGCGTTGTGTGTTGCCGTTTCATGTGATTTCGCTCCAGGTTCAACAGTTGCCTCATGTAATTGTCCTGTTATGAATGAATCTGGATGGATGTCTACCTCTTTATCTCCCACCAATTACAGTTCAGCACAGCCAACATCGAATTTGCTAGAAAGCTTACAGACAGTCCAATCCAATTATTCACAGGCAAATGACCCACCTCCAGCAACGACATGCACATTTGATACACCACACCCATGGGCTAATTGCTTTGGAACAAGGTGTAGTGTTTTTAGTGATGGTACACAAGCAAATTGTCAATGTCCAGTAGTCTATAGTAATTCATTTCATTTTCAAAGTATCGGTGGCACCAAATGTGATACTTCTGAAAGCCAAATATGGTCTGGAAATAACAATACTTATAATTATGATGAAATGGTACTACTTTATCAAACGCTATATCCAGATGCACCTATCTTGACAACAGCGAATTAGCTAACCGAGTAATTCAACATTCATAAAAATTAATGGTCTGAAATTACATGTTTAATCATTATGGAGAAAGTCATGAATAAATTTAAATTCAATAAACAATATTTGTGTTATATTATTCTGCCCATATTTATAAACGCATGTAACAGCGGTAGTACCAATGCATCACCTGAACCGATAAGTATTTCTTGTAATTCAATTGGTGTTGAAAGTGTAGAAGAGTGCACTATAACCTCAATCGGCAATACTCTTTACGGGTTTAACAATATGCCATATGCCTTGTGTGCTGAAGCTTTATGTGATTTCACTCCAGATTCAACAATTGCCTCATGTAATTGTCCGGTTATCAATACATCTGGATGGCGCTCAGCGTCTTTATCTCCCACCAATTACAGTTCAGCACAGCCAACATTAATTACGATAGAAAGTTTGCAGTCGGTGCAATCCAATTATTCACAGGCAGATTACCCACCTCCAGCAACGACATGCACATTTTATACACCACATCCATGGGCTAATTGCTTTGGAGTAAGGTGTAGTGTTTCTAGTGATGGTAAAGAAGCAAATTGTCAATGTCCAGTAGTTTATAGTAATACATTTATTTTTGAGAATACCAACCAATATGTGCAGGGATGTAATACTTCTGAAAGCAAAATATGGTCTGCAACTAACAGTACTTATGGTATTAATAAAATGATATTGCTGTATCAAACATTATATCCGGATGCACCAGTTCTTAAGGGTAAGTGATTCGGTACACAATAATCTTAAGGTGTAATAGTTTATAAGCTCTAATACTATGAGCTAATTTTAATGATATTTTTGGTTCAGCTTTAGAAGAATAAAGTTGACACGTTAGCATAGGGTAATTAATGAATTTTCTAAAAACTTATCCGCGGGGAGTTTTGGCACTATCTAGTATAGAAATGTGGGAGCGTTATAGTTTTTATACTATGCAATCAATTTTGGTACTATACGCTGCTGCAACTCTTACTCATGGTGGTCTTGGATTTACAGATACACAATCTTTGCGTCTAACTGGAGTTTATGGTGCATTAGTGTATGTGTCTCCATTGTTTGGTGGATGGCTTGCGGATAGAGTTTTTGGGCGTAAATGTTCAGTATTACTTGGCTTAGTAATTATGATGTTTGGTCATGCTAGTCTTGCTTTTCATGGAATTATAGCACTATACTTAGGTTTAGGGTTGTTGGTAATTGGTTGTGGATTAATGAAACCATCTATTAGTGCTATGGTTGGTGAATTTTATAAACGTCATGACGAAGCTAATAAAGAATCTGGGTTTGCAATATTTTATATGTCTATAAATATTGGTGGATTATTTGCTCCATTAGTTGCAGGTTTGGTATCTGAACGTTTTAGTTTTAGTGCTGCTTTTGGTATGGCTGTATTTGGTCTATTAATAGCAGTTGCTAATTTTTTGTTATGTCGTAATAAAAGTCTTAAAAACTACGGAATTAAACAAACTAAGCAAACTAAACAAACTAAAACTCCTTGGACAAAAGCTGAACATACGCGGTTTTGGACATATATTGGTCTTTGTATAACTAATATATTTTGGAATATTATATATGCACTACCTTACGGGTTACTAACATTATATGCAGATAAAAATATTGATAGACATATTTTTGGCTTGCTAATCCCAACAACATGGTATTATGGAATGTATGGGCTATTTATTGTAATTTTTGCTCCTATTATTGCTATTATATATCAAATTTTTGATCAAAAGACTAAGTTTAATTTTACACTTAGTTATAAACTAGGTGTTGGATATATTGTCTTAGCAATTGCATGTGCATTTATTTTGCCATTGGTTAAACAAATTGGTATTAATTCAAGCTATATTGGTGGTAGTGCTTGGCTTATTATGTTTTATATTTTCTTTGCGATTAGTGAATTAATAACAGTACCAGTATTATTATCAGCAGCAACAACTTTTGCAGCACCTGGTTGGTCAGCAACGTTGGTATCCCTTAATATGGGAATATCGTGGGCGATTGGTGCTTATTTAGGCGGTGAATTTGGTGCCTTAACCCATAGAGTAAATCCATTTCTAATGTTTGAATGGGTTATTGGCATATGCATAGTATTTTGTCTCGGGCATTTTATTTCGAATAAAAAGATTGAACGAGTTATCACAGCTAAGTAAATTAAAACTTTTTAGTCCAGATATGGCAATACGGTGAATTGTCATTTACCGTATAATAACTTTGATGATAGTTTTCCGCCTTCCAGAAAGTAGACATTTCACGAATTGATGTTGCAACTTCATAGCCATTAGATTTTAAAAGCTCAATTACCTTTTTTGCAGTATTTTGTTGCTCTTTAGTGTAGTAGAATATGGCACTTAAATATTGTGGCCCCAAATCGGGTCCTTGCCCGTTGGCTTGGGATTGATCGTGAATTTCAAAGAAGTGTTTTATTATTTGTTCAGTATTAACAATTTTTGGGTCAAATACTACTCTTACAGCCTCTAGATGCCCAGTTGCCTTATTACATACCTCTTTATAAGTTGGATTATCTTTAGTTCCACCAATATAGCCAACTTCGGTTTTTAAAACCCCCGGAAATTTTTGCATATAGTATTCAACGCCCCAAAAACACCCAGCAGCTAAGATAATTTCTTCACTATCAAGTACCGTAGTATCAGATACCCAATCAAGACTTAAAGAATTAACACAGTGGCGTGTATTGAGATATGTCATCATCTCACCTCTAAATACATGACCTAAATGTGCATCACAGCGACTACATAATATCTCGGTACGCTGTTTGTCGGGGATACGTTTAACCGCACCCTCAATCTCAAGGTCAAAGCTAGGCCAGCCGCACCCTGATGGAAACTTATGCTCAGATCGAAATAAACCTAAACCACATTGACGACATAGATATGTTCCTGGATTCTCATAGTCTTCATATTCACCACTACCAGGGTATTCGGTACCCTTGGCAACTATAATATTATGTATTTCAGGGGCTAGGCTTATGGTCTTAAACATAGAAGAATCCTTTTAATTGTGTAATTATGCATAACGTTATTTTACTAGCACCTAAATATGAGGCTTTTTATTACATATAGGGTTAATTATCATATCTTGGAGCTTAACAAATCTAACTCTCGTTTTTGTTCTCTCCACGTTGGATGAAGTTTACTCAATTCATTATAAAAAGCTGAGCTATGGTTAAAGTGTAGGGTATGGCAAAGCTCATGGGCAATAATATAATCTATTATTTGAGGGCTTACTTTTATTAAGTGGGTATTAAGAGTTATGGTGTTAGTGGTTTTATTATAGCTCCCCCAGCGTCTTTTCATAGTACGAAAACGAAGTAGAGGGGTTTTGATTTTCCAGTAACTTATGTTGTCTAGGTATTTTTCATATTGTTTCGTAAGAATCGGTTTTGATTGTTGTAAATACCACGCATTAAGGATTTTACTCTTGATTTCAAACTCATCTTTTGGGGTGGAAATATGAAGGTAATTATTTATTTTCATAACCTGTACTTGTTTATTTAAGGTAATATTCAGTTTGTAACACTCTCCCAAGAAATAAATGTCACTACCAATTGACAAATCATTTGGTTTTGATAGTTTAGATAATTTGGATTCGATTAACCCCCAGTTTTTATCAATTAACTCTAAAGCAGCAGGTTTTTTTATCAGTTTATTGTGAGTTAGCATAATTATGCCATCAGGCTTAACTCTTAAATAGCAGTGCTTTATAGCTTTTTCAATAAGCTGAACCTGCATTTTGCGGTATTCGAAGATTTCCATATATTATACTTTTTGATAGTTTTATTGATAGTATTTGACTAATATATTGTTAGCTGACAACTTAATTGCGATATTTGCTAAAAATTCCTCACTAACTGATGATATATCATTACCTTCTGGAAGCGCTGGGTTTCTGACCGTTGAATATAACAGTACTCCTGCAATGTGTTCACGCACGGAATTAACGAAATTAATATATGCATCTATTTCATCAGTATCAGGATTAATACCGCCAGTTTTAAATATGCAGGTTTGAATATATGTCTTACACAGTTTAGTTGCTATTAATAAACGCTTTTTAACCCCATCAACTGACAATGCTACTTGATTTATTTTATTTATTCCAGATTTGGTAGCACTATCAACTTTAAACCATACCTCGCCATTTAGTGTTGACAGTAATTGTAACGCCTTGCTGATATCAGGACGATCAATTTCGCTTCCATTGCTAATTAAGATGGTCTTTACCGTATCAGTTAGTTTATATTTTTCTCTTAAATTAGCGATTATATCAACTACACCTGAGAAATCATGTGAGGATGTAGACTCTCCATTACCAGATAGACATATATCATTAAAGCGCCTAAATTTAGCTGAAGTATATTTTGCTAAAAAGTTACCATTTAATATATAATTAATCATATAGTCTAATTCATAGTTTAACTTTTCAAGATTAATTATTTCAGGCTTACCACGAACTAAGCCATCAACCTGACAATAAACGCAGCGCCAATTACAAGCATTATTAACATTTAAGTTTATACCAAGAGACACCCCCTCACTCCGCCTAGATACCACAGGGTATATATAGGTGAAATTATTAAATATCCTAGAGTGATCAGTTATTGTTAAGTATGTCATGGTTAATTTATTTATGCTTAGGAATTAATAATATAGGTATACTAGCATCGTGAGAAATCTCCTCTGCAACTCCTCCAGCAATTAGATGAGTAAATGATCCTAAATTATGTGATCCTATGATAAATAAATCAGCATTCCAAGCTTTAGCATCCTCAATAAGTAAATCCGATAGACCAGCACCATAATTTTCTAATAGTACAATTTCAGCTTGCACATTTTTATTTTTGAGACTCTCTTTGATATGCTCGATAAATTTTTTAGCTATAGATAGAATATCATCTTTTAATTCATTAGCACCAATCATCTCAATCCCAAAAGTCATTTGTTCTAAGTTCACTACATGAGCAATTTTAAGCTTTGCACTACTATTAGATTTTACTAATTCGATAGCTTTATTTAAAACATGTTCAGAAATATCTGAATTGTCAATTGGTACATATACTCTATTAAACATAATGAATCTCCTAAATATTAAATTTTTTCTATTTTAGCGATATTGAGATCAAGGTTTTTCTTGCCAATCCCGATAAAGAAAATTTCAGCAGTGGTTTTTTTCCCATCAATATTTAATTGTAAAACTTTACCATTACCAAATTTGGCATGCTGCACCATATCACCGATTTTAATTATTTTATCACAGTTAGTAAGTGTGACCCGAGAAATTTTGGTTTCTGGGTTAGACACCTCAGTTGGGATTAGGTGGTGTAGATCAATGTCAGACTCTACTAAGCTAGAGCAACCTATTTTACTAATGCCTGAAATATTTAGGATTAGCTCATTTGGAATCTCATTAACAAACCTTGATACTGGTGCAGAAATACGTTTACCCCACATTAGGCGGCTACATGCACGCAGAAGATAAAGTTTTTGGCAAGCACGAGTAATTGCCACATACATTAGCCTTCGTTCTTCTTCTAGGTTTTGTGGCGAATCAAAACAGTTCTCATGCGGAAAAAGCCCATCCTCAAGCCCAACTATAAATACAGTTTCAAATTCAAGACCTTTAGCAGCATGAACAGTCATTAATTGCACTGGTTGTTCGTATGTTTGGGCTTGACCTTCTCCAGACTCAAGTACTGCATGGGACAAAAATTTAGCTAGGTTATTATCAGTTTCGTCCTCGGCTTTGAAATTAGTTGCAGCACTAACTAGCTCATTAAGATTTTCTAAGCGTTCTGCTCCATTTTTTTTATCAAGGCGATACATTTCGGCAATACCGCTTTCTTCTATAACTAGACTAACTAAGTTAGGTAAGCTTAGATCTTTTTGATCAATTTTTTGAATTAGACTAGTAAATCTAGCTAAATTTATACGTGCTTTACCGTCACTTAAATTACATGCTTCAAATAACGAAGTATTTTTTTCATGGGCAATGTTTTGTAAGTTTTCGATCGCTTTGGCACCTAAGCCACGAGCTGGTATATTTACTACGCGTAAAAATGCTTCATTATCATTTTTGTTTAGGATAAGTCTAAGGTAGGATAATATATATTTTACCTCTTGACGATCAAAAAAACGTAGTCCGCCATAGACTCTATATGGAACACCCTCAGAATAAAATAATTGTTCAAAAATTCGTGACTGGGCATTGGAGCGATAAAGAATTGCTATTGATGATGTGTTTTTACCAGCAGATAAAAGTGACTTTATTTCGTCTGTAACGAAGTATGCCTCATCTTCTTCAGTATAACCTTCGTATAAGCAAATTTTTTCGCCATTATTGTTTTGGGTCCACAATGTTTTTCCAATACGCCCATTATTTTTATCAATTATTGCATTTGCTGCTGAGAGTATATTTGGGGTTGAGCGATAGTTTTGCTCCATCCGAATTGGGTCTGTTATTCTAAAGTCCTGCAAAAAGGTTTGCATATTAGCAACCCGCGCACCACGAAAAGAATAAATAGACTGATCATCATCACCAACCGCAAACATATTTCCGCACGAGCTACCGAGTAACTTTAACCATTGGTATTGTAAGTGGTTGGTATCTTGAAATTCATCAACTAAAATATGTTTGAATTGATTTTGGTAGAGGTAAAGTACGTCTTTATTAATTGACAGCATTTCATAGCTTCTAAGTAATAGCTCGGTGAAGTCAACTAGCCCATCACGATTACATATGGATTCATACTCTAAATATAAATCTAACCAAGTTTGTTGACGCATTCCGTTTGGGGTGATATGAGTAGCCCTTAGACCATCCTCTTTTTGGTGGTTGATGAACTTTTGAAGTTCGCGTGGCGAATAGCGTTCTTCATCTAGATTTGCTGCTTTTATAATTCTTTTAAGTAAGTTTAATTGATCTTGTACATCAAGTATTTGAAAGTAAGCTGGTAATCCTGCTTCTTTGTGGTGCTTTGTTAATAAACGTAATGAAATCGAATGAAAGGTGCCAATCCACATTGATCTAGCATTAATTGATAGTTGGCTAGATACTCGGTGGAGCATTTCTTTAGCTGCTTTGTTAGAAAAAGTTACTGCTAATACTTCATGTTCCTTAAACTGCTGCTCGTTAATTAACCAAACTATACGAGTTGTTAGAACTTTTGTTTTACCACTTCCAGCCCCTGCTAATACAAGCATGGAACCCTCATTATGCGTTACAGCACTTAGCTGTTTTTGATTTAAACTTGCTAACAAAACTTTCTCTCCACATAACTATCTAATAAAAGTAATACAGTATATCATAATCTTTCACATATGTTTATATGTAAATGTATAAACTTTCTGATACAATCAAGTCTTGAATGTTATAAATAATTTTATCATTTATCATTAAGGTATCATTTATGCAAAACTATCCAATTAAAAATCTATACCAAGTTATTGAAAATAACGTAAAAAAAGCAGCTAATAAGACTATCATTTTTGAAGAAGATTTAAAAATTAGTAATCTTGAGTTTAAAAGTCGCGTAGATTCTATAGCACTATTTTTACATAGGAATGGTATCAAACCTCAAGATAAAGTGGCACTGATAATGTCAAACTCGTGGCAGTTTATCGTAAATTTATTTGCAATTAGTAAAATTGGTGCCATAGCAGTACCCGTTAATAACTTTTTAAAAGAAGATGAGCTAGCTTATATCCTCAGTGATTCCCATACAAAACTTTTATTTTGTTCTAATAAATTTGCTAATGAAACCAAAGACCTACTTAGGAAGGCTCATCTAGATAAGATAGTTTGGGTAGATGGTTGCCCATTAGAAAATGAGAAAAACATCGATTACAACAAGCTTTTTGCTATTTTTCAAGGATCCGAAGATGCCTATGAATCAGAGCTTGAAGATACAGCTTTGATTATTTATACTTCAGGCACTACCGGTAAACCAAAGGGTGCGATGCTGTCTTTCAAAAACCTCTTCGCTGACTGTATCGGTTGTCAACATCTTATGGATATCAAAGATGGTAAAATTAAATTATTATGTTATTTACCCATGTTTCATGGTTTTACTCTTACTGTTACAGTTCTTCTGCCCATATACACGAATAGTGGTGTTGTGGTGATTCGTGCTATCTCTGGAGTTAAAGATTTTAAAAATTTATTAAAACAACTTTTATTAAAACGTTGTTCATTTTTCACAGGTGTGCCTGATATTTATAATGCGATGGCAAAAGCCAAATTGCCGTGGTATTTTCATTGGTTTCATAACGTTAAAGGTTTTATATCAGGTGCAGCACCACTATCGGAGGACGTATATAATCGCTTTAATGCTTCATTTAAGCGTGGTGCATTACTTGAAGGCTACGGGATTAGTGAATGTTCTCCTGTGGTTTCTTGTAATTCTCCAACGGCAAATAAAAAAGGTTCTGTTGGTCAAGCCTTGTCATGCTGTACTGTTAAAGTCTTTGATGAGAATATGAGTGAAGTGCCTGTGGGTGAAATAGGGGAAATTTGTGTTAAAGGCGATAATGTAATGCAAGGTTACTATAATCGACCTAATGATACAGATGAATCCATAGTAAATGGTTGGTTTAGAACTGGTGATATTGGACGAGTTGATAATGAAGGGTTTATATTTATTGTTGATAGAATTAAAGATTTGATAATTCATAAAGGGATGAATATCTATCCACGTGAAATTGAAGAATGGCTATACTCCCATGAGAAAGTTAATGCTTGTGCGGTAATTGGGGCTAAAGATAAAGATGATAATGAAATTCCGATGGCATATATTGAATTAAAAGAAGATGTAATTGCAAGTGAAGAAGAAATAAAAGCATTTTTACAGCCTAATATTGCAACTTTTAAGATGCCACGTAAGATTTTTTTTGTAGAAACACTACCGCGTAATGCTACTGGAAAAATACTTAAACGCGAATTACGAGAATTAGCAAAAAATGGAGAAGTTAAATGATAAGAACTAGATTTGCACCATCTCCAACTGGTTTTTTGCACATTGGTGGTGCGAGAACTGGGTTGTTTTCTTGGGCTTATGCACGGCATAATAGTGGTCAGTTTATTCTAAGAATAGAAGATACTGATCTTGAGCGCTCCACAAAAGAATCGGTGGATAGTATTATTGATGCGATGGATTGGTTGGGCTTAACTTATGATGAAGGTCCATACTTTCAAACTAAGCGTATGGAACGCTATAAAGAAGTTATAGCGAACATGGTTGATAATAATCTCGCATATCCTTGCTATTGTTCTAAGGAAGAGCTTGATGCGATGCGTGAAGAACAAATGTCTAAGGGACAAAAACCAAAGTATGATGGACGGTGTTTACATAATCCAGTAGTAAAACCTAATGTAAATCCAGTTATACGCTTTAAGAATCCTGAAACAGGGAGTGTTGTGTGGGAAGATCTGGTAAAAGGCAGAATAGAAATTAGTAATACTGAGCTTGATGATTTGATTATTGCTAGAAGTGACGGTACCCCTACTTATAATTTCTGTGTTGTAGTTGATGATTGGGATATGCAAATAAGCCATGTTATTCGAGGTGACGATCATGTTAATAATACCCCACGGCAAATAAATATCCTATCGGCGCTAGGGGCTGCTATTCCATTATATGCTCATACTCCAATGATACTTCGTGAAGACGGTCATAAGATGTCAAAACGAACTGATGCGGTTAGTGTAATGCAATATCGCGATATGGGTATTTTACCTGAAGCATTATTAAACTATTTAGCACGGTTGTGTTGGGGGCATGGAGACGCCGAGGTTTTTAGCTTACAACAATTTATCGACTGGTTTGGTTTAGATAATATTTCTGGATCGCCAGCTCGTTTTGATATTAAAAAATTACTTTGGGTAAATGCTCAGCATATTAAAACCTATTCTAATGATAAGCTCTCAGGTTTAGTAATCGATGTGTGGTCTCGTAATAATGATGAGGTATTACAAGCTCTAGAAGATAATAAGTATCTAAAATTAGCTGATGTAGTAGATTTTATTAAGCCAAGAGTTGATAATATAAATGCTTTAGCTCATCAATGTAGTTATATGTATAAACCACTAGTTATAACAGATGAGCATTTAATTATTGCCAATAGTAGCTTATTATCTAAATTTGGACTTGGACTAGGTCAGTTATTAACTTGGAATTTAGATGTAATAAAAGCCTTTATTAAACAGTTTTGTGTAACTGAAAATATCAAGATGCCAGAACTTGGGATGCCACTAAGATTAAAATTATGTGGTACTACACAAACCCCATCGTTTGATAATATATTATACCTTTTAGGGCGTGATGAGGTTTTGAAGA
>CAZJFO010000002.1:13276-18948 GCA_964545465.1 uncultured Neisseria sp. | reverse complement strand
AATGGTTATGATAAATTTATAAATAGGTATATAAATGAATGCTAGTAGAATAGAGATTGATACCAAGCAGTTTATTACTAACTTGCAAGCAATTAGAAATAAAGTATCAAAAGTTAAAATTTGTTTACCATTAAAAGCAAATGCGTACGGACACGGCATCTTACAAATGGCACAAGTTGCAATACCATACGTTGATTATCTAGCTGTTGCTTTTGTGGAGGAGGGGCAGTTATTAAGAGATAACGGTATTACAATTCCAGTTTTGGTCTTTGGTGCTTTTGGTAGCGAAGATGTACCGGGACTTGTTGATAATAAACTAGAAATTACGATATCATCTATTTTTAAGGCAAAGCAAATTGCTGATTATTGTAGACAGATTGGTAAAAAAGCAAAAGTGCATATAAAAGTTGATACTGGAATGAATCGAATTGGGGTTAGGGTTGAAACTGCTCCTGAGTTGCTAAAATATGTTTTGTCTCTGTCTGAACTTGAATTAGTGGGGGTTTACTCTCATTTAGCTACTGCTGATGAAGATGATAACTCGTTTACGCTAGAACAAATTAATAAATTTAGACAAATAGCAAATTTAGCTAAAAGCTTAAAACCAAATGTAGTCTGTCATTTGGCTAACTCTGCTGGAGTATGCTACTATAGAGATAGTTATTTTGATATGGTACGCCCAGGAATAATGAGCTATGGCTATTTTCCAAGAGCACTTGACGTAGGTAATAAAGAATTGTTATCGCAAATAAAACCATGTTTTAGTCTTAAGTCACGGGTGATTTATACTAAGATTGTAGAAAAAAATCAAGGAATTAGTTATAATCACAAGTATATAACCAAAAACCGTACTCGGGTAGTTACAATACCAATTGGCTATGGTGATGGTTATCCTCGCATATTGTCTAATGTCGGAGAAGTTATTTTAAGAGGGCATAAATATACTATTTCCGGAACCATATGTATGGATATGCTAATGGTGGATATTGGTGAGAATGGAGTTTCTTATGTTGATGATGAGGTTATATTAATTGGTAAACAGGGTTGCTCTGAGATAACGATTGGTAGTGTTGCCGATAAATGTGGCACTATCATTTATGAGATATTATGTGGGTTCATTAATCGTATACCACGAGTTTATTTATGATATAATATCGCTTTTACGATGAAATTAATTTTTAGGAGACGCATGCATGTATAAAAAAATGTTAAAAGTTATTGGGGTTTCAGGAGCCCTAGCATCAGCAGCTAGTGTTAATGCTGATGCTAGTTCCAAAAACACTCTTACACCACCAGTGCTTAACCTTGCACCCTTACGAAATTTAAATTTAGTTGACAATCCTATGGGTAGTGATTACAACTACCGTAAAGCATTTGAAAAGCTAGATGTAAAACAATTAAGAGAAGATATGAAGGCATTACTAACACAGCAACAAGATTGGTGGCCAGCGGATTTTGGTAATTATGGGCCATTGTTTGTTAGATTAAGTTGGCATGATGCAGGAACATATCGAGTTTATGATGGTAGGGGCGGAGCTAATCGTGGGCAACAACGTTTTTCTCCTTTAAATAGTTGGCCTGATAATGTAAATCTTGATAAAGCACGACAACTGCTATGGCCAATAAAACAAAAGTATGGTAGCTCTTTATCGTGGTCAGATTTGATAGCTCTAGCTGGAACTGTATCACTTGAGGCTATGGGAGTAGAACCTATAGGTTTTGCTTTTGGGCGTGATGATGACTGGCAAGGAGATGATACTAACTGGGGCGTTAGTCCAGAATTCTTATCAAGTAATGTAAAAAAAGGCGAATTGGTAAAACCATTCTCAGCTACTGAGATGGGCTTAATTTATGTAAACCCAGAAGGCCCAGACGGGGATCCTGATCCTAAAAAGGCGGCTCCTCAAATTCGTAAAACTTTTGCCGGCATGGGGATGACTGATGAAGAAACTGTTGCACTTATTGCTGGAGGACACGCCTTTGGTAAGTCTCATGGCGCAGCAAACCCAAAGAAATACGTAGAGGCAGCACCTGATAAGGCACCAATCGAACAGCAAGGTTTAGGTTGGAAAAATAATTATAAAAGTGGTGTAGGAAGTGACACAATTGGTAGTGGACTTGAAGGTGCTTGGACATCAAGCCCAACTAGATGGAGTAATGATTATCTAACCAATCTGCATACTCTAGAGTGGAGTAAAATCACTGGTCCGGGTGGAGCTCATCAATGGGAGCCTACTAATGCGAAAGCAGTTCATATGGTACCTGATGCGAGTAATCCTGACAAATTGCATAAACCTATGATGTTTACTACTGACTTGGCATTGAAGCAAGATAAATCATACAGCAGTATTGCTGAGGGGTTTTATAAAGACCCAGATAAATTAAAATCTGATTTTGCAAGGGCTTGGTTTAAATTAACTCATAGAGATATGGGTCCTAAATCAAGATATCTTGGAACTTGGATTCCTAAAGATGATTTTAATTGGCAAGATCCAGTGCCAAAAGCAAATTATAAACAAGTAACTCAAGCTGATATTGCCGAATTAAAGACAAAAATTCTTGGCTCAGGTATATCAAATCAAGATTTAGTTAGAACAGCATGGGCTTCAGCTGAGACCTATCGTAAAACTGACTATCGCGGTGGGACTAATGGAGCAAGAATAGCATTAGCTCCTGAAAAAGACTGGGATATGAATGAGCCAGAACGTATTCAAAAAGTTATCGCTAGTTTGAAATCTATTAAGGATGATTTTGATAAGAGTAAAACAGATGGTACAAAAGTATCTTTAGCAGATTTGATAGTTCTAGGTGGTAATGCTGCAATTGAGGGTGCAGCTAAGAGTGCTGGACACATAGTAAATGTGCCTTTTGTAGTAGGAAGAACTGATGCCACAGCGGAGCAAACTGATGTGAGCTCATTTAACCAACTTAAAACTAAAACAGATGGTTTTATAAACTATACTGATGGTAGTATTGATACTCATTTGTTACCTCAAGCATTGATTGAGAAAGCTAGTATGCTTAACCTAAATATTCCTGAAATGACAGTATTAATTGGTGGATTACGTGCATTAAATGTAAACTACAAAAATTATCAAGATGGAGTATTTACATCAACCGCTGGTAAACTTAATAATGCGTATTTTGTTAATCTATTAGATATGTCAACCAGATGGGAGAAATCAAAAACTCCTGGTGAATCTCATAGATATATTGGTTATGATAGAAAAACAAATACACAAAAATGGACAGCATCACCAGTTGATTTAATCTTTGGTTCGAATTCTGAACTTAAGGCTGTAGCACAGGTATATGCAGAAAATGGTAATGAGCAGAAATTTATTAATGACTTTGTAAATGCTTGGTCTAAGGTAATGATGCTTGGGCGTTTTGATGTGCAAAACTAAATAATTGTAGTGCCAATGTTGTTAGATATTGGCACTTTTTGTATGGGGTTAACATGATTAAATTTTTTTTACGTGTAGTATTACTTGTAGCTTCTTTAAGTTCTTTTGCGACAAATAGTCTACCACATATGTCGCTTAAAGAGCTTGAAACTCATAATGGCAAGAATGGGCATGGTTCATTTGTTGCACTAAATGGTAAGGTATACGATGTATCTAAGGTTAAAGCATGGAGTGGTGGCAAACACCATAAGGGAATGGTTGCAGGCACAGATCTTACCCCCTATATCCAGTTATCGCCTCATGGGCCTGATATAGTTAATAAACTAAAATTAGCGCCAATTGCGGTTTATCCATAGTCTAGAAATCAATGTTTTTTAGATTATTGCGATTTTTTGTAAAAATAACTGCAAAATTGGCTCAGTTAGTGTAGTGTTTTTACCTCATATATGCGGAAGTGGCGAAATTGGTAGACGCACTGGATTTAGGTTCCAGCGCCGCGAGGCGTAAGAGTTCGAGTCTCTTCTTCCGCACCATATGTTACCGATTCAGAGTAGCGATATCAAAAAATAAACAAAAGTTAAGATAATTTATTTTCTAAGAGTTTCTTGTAAGAAACTTCCTAATTTAGCAAGTATTATGCTAAAATATTATTTATATTTTATATGTCGAAAATTTTGTTAGACAAAAAAGAATAAGCTTAATAAGGTATTAGAGATTTTATGCTTCCATCAAAAAAAACAAGTTGATAATGCAGGTGAGGTTCTGCGTCAAATACCAAATGACGAGTCTGCACTTAATGTCTTATCTATGTGGCGTGGGTACTATGTTTATCCATTAGGACTTGCATTTAATTTATTGAAACGATACACTGATAAAGTAGGCAATAAAGCCATATATGGTCAGCGCTTGAAACGTATAAAATCTATAGTGCATAAGTTAGAGCGGATGCCTGAAACTAAATTATCTAGAATGCAAGATATAGGAGGTTGCAGAGTAATATTAAGTGATTATGATAATATTAAGTGATTATGAAAAACTTAGAAAACTATATCTTAGCTTGTGTAAGAGTGATTCGATATTATCCAATCACAAAGATTATATTACTTATCCAAAAAAAGATGGATATAGATGCATTCAAAATTAAAAATGGTTTTAGCTATTAACTAAATATATCCTTTTTATTGAATGTAAAATATATGGTCAATAAATACCAACCTACGCGGACATCAAGTGGTAGTAGGTTACAGTTTCAGGGCTCATTTGGCGAATCAGAATTGAATTGGATATTGTACGAGCCAAGTAACTACTTTTCCCCCATTCTCATTGAATGTTGTTGCTGTTGATAGATAACTGTCAAGTCCGTTTTGAAAGAGGGCTTGACGTAATATGATATATAGAGTTATTTTTTCTCTTTATAACGCTCTGAGTATTCTCTAGTAGCGGTTTTAAGAACAATTTTTTCGCCAAGATTGACAAAAGAAGGAACAACCACGCGAATACCAATATCGAGTATTGCCGGTTTATCCATCGCTGTTGCTGTAGCCCCTTTGATTTGTGGATCAGTTTCAACAACTGTACATACAATTGTTGTTGGAAATTCAACTGCAAGAACGCCGCCATCAACTAATTTAAGTGTTACATTTATGCCATCTGATAAAAATACGATATCATCCCCGATTATATCTGGAGTAACTGTAATTTGGCTATAGTCTTGCATATTCATAAATACGTAATCTTCGCCTTCTTTGTATAAGAATGAACAATCTAATTCTTCGGTTGATAAACGTTCTACTGCATCGGTTGATCTAAACGCAACTTGAGCCTTTGAACCGGTTTGAATATTTCTCATTTCAGTTTGTATAAATGCACCACCTCCAGTTCCTGATTTGACTGTACGAGTACCTAATACTGCAAATTGACGACCGTCATGCTGAATAATCCAGCCTGTACGTAGATCTACTGCTTTTTCTTTCATATTGGTTTCCTTTTAATTTTATTACAGGTAATTATTGTACACTATTTTAAGTTAATTAAATGAGCTACTTACTTAATTTGTTCCATCGTGGTGCAAAATCCATTGCTGAATTTGATTTGTCTCTTTTTCTGCAAGTAAATATTGAGTTAAAGATGTATTTGTATCGTGGAATCGATAACGTAGCAAAACCTCAGGTAAATTAGTACCCATAATATTTTCTCCAAAAATAAGTCGCGCAAATAAATCATAGTCAGCACATACTTTGTACGATGGATCATACCTCAAGTTAT
>CAZJFO010000002.1:2067-13266 GCA_964545465.1 uncultured Neisseria sp. | reverse complement strand
ATAGCTGAACTTCGAAACATAACACTTGGATTTAGAAATGGTACTCCATCAAAAAAACTTTGCTTTAACTTTGTTGATGAAGTTGGGTAATTTAACAAAGCACCAGTATCATCTGGATAAAACCCTTCTGCTTGTCCACCAACAAAACCGTAGTTAGGGTTGTTTTCCAAAAATTTAATTTGTTTCTCAAGTCTCGTATTAATGCAAATATCATCATGATCCATCATGGCGATAAAGCTACCTTTTGCCATGTCAATTCCAATATTTGAAGCAGTAGCTATACCATTATTTTTCCCACATGGTATCCAAATAATTCTATCGTCATTATAGCGTCTAATAATCTCTAGTAATCTTGATTCATCATCTGGGCTATCATTTACAATTAAAAACTCGAAATCTGAGTACGTCTGCTCAAGAATGCTATCTATCGCTTCGAGCAAATAAGTTTCATTAGTTTGATAAACAGGCATTACCACGCTTAGTTTTATATTAATAACTCTACCTTTTGTATGGATATTTTAGCATATTAGTTTTATACAATTGCTATTTTAGCAGATTTAGCGCTTGTGCTCCAAATTCTCAGGAAAGCAAATGTTTTTTGCTATCGCTTAGGGTGCACATTTCTAATGCATAAGAATATTACAATTATCCATAAAACAGTTAATGTTTAGTAAACTTCATTGATATGAAGCCCTCGCAAAAATAGTATACGCAAATTTCACGCACGTTAGTTTCATAGGGGCAATATCTACAGACACATATTTGAGAAATATACTCGCAAAATTCTACTCCTACTCCCTAGCATTCATCAAGACAAAACCTTATACGAAATATTTATCCAAATTAAAATCACTTTTTCGCACTTCACTTTACAAATTACGGACGACAAAAATTAATGTTATTGTCAAGTAGTTATATTGTGTGGTATAATAATGGTAATTTTCAAGTGAATGCAATGATGTTGTTTGATACCAAATAATGCTAAAAAATCACTTGATACTTTTTTAAAGGTAGCTGTTATGAAAGCTTCAATTCATCCTTCTTATAAAGAAGTGGCAGTTACTTGTAGTTGTGGTAACAAATTTACTACTCAGTCAACGTTAGCTAAAGATACTTTACATATTGAGGTATGCTCGGTTTGTCATCCGTTTTACTCTGGTAAACAGCGTTTAGTGGATAGTGCAGGGCGTGTGGATAAATTCCGTCAGAAATATGCATCGTTTAGTAAACGAACTTCTACGAAGTAATCTATCAAAATCTGTTAAAATGGGTAGCTAGAAATAGTTACCCATTTTATTAGGTGCGTTATGCTTACTTATAACCCAATTAAAAAACCCAAACGTAAAGATAGACCATGGTTATTGTTTATTATGAGCCTTATCTGGGTTCTTGGTACAGCTTTTTTTCATTCACCTTGGGAACCATATGAAACATTTGTATTTGCTGTAGTTAAAGGAATTATCAGAAATCACTCATGGCTTGTACCTTATGTGTCAAATCTACCGTATCTTGAGATTCAGCCCTTTTATTTCTGGATCTATTCTGTTTTTATTAAACTATTTAATATCAATGACATTTATAGTATTGCTAATTCAATTAGAATTATCAATACTTTAATCATCTTTGCAATAGTAATAATCTCTGCTCGCATTGGGTCAAATCTTAGTGCTTTTAAAAATGGGCGTACTGTTGTTTTAATCTTAATTAGCTCAATTGGGTTTATTAATAACGCCTATCAGCTATCTCCAGCTATACTGACACTTCTTGGGTTTTGTCTATACATTTATGCTCTTCAACTCCACCAAAATTTACCAGGGATTTCGGGTTGGTTATTGTTTTTAGGGTTATTATTTATCTCGATAAATTTTACTTGTGAGTTTATTCTTATTGCATTGTTATTATTAATTATTCTGCCTATGATTGATAAATTTTGGCAAACAAAAAGTTATTTTTTAACTATTATTATCGGCATAGTAATGTTTGGGGTGATTTTCTCCTTGTATTGTTATCAGCTACACTCTGTAAATGCTGATTTCTATACTCAATGGCAGAATCGTTATGGTACTTTACATAATCCTGATGGGTATAGCTTTTGGAAAAAGTTATTTGACGTATTAACTATTTTGAGTTGGTATACAGTGCCTGGGTGGTTGTTAGTAATTTGGAGTATTTATAAACGCCGTATGCGGTTGTTCAAAGATAAAATTATAGAAGCAAATATTATCCTTGCAATTTTAATTTTTGTTTTCTCTTTGCTTGGTACTCGTAGTATTGAAGGAGCTATATTTCCTATTCTATTACCTATAGTATTTATTGCATCTCTTGAAATTGACACCATGAGAATTAGTATAGTATCGCTTCTAAATTGGTTTAGTATTTGTATCTTTGGTGTAATTGGTATAGCAATTTGGCTAATATACATTGCATTTAATTTAGGTCACCCAAAGCAACTACTTGACTACATTCTTAAGCTAACAGTCGATTATCAGTATACTTTTAACGTTTGGCAGTTAGGTCTTGCGATATTAATAACTTTTATTTGGTTATTTATGATTACTAGGCGTCATATACGCGGGCGAGAATTGGTAACAAATTGGGCTAGCTCTACTACTTATGTATTAATATTATTTTTGTCTCTTTGTCTACCGTGTTTTGATGCAATATTATCTTTTAAACCTTTGGTATTTAAAAGTTTGCCATATCTTGATCGCAAAGTTTGTATTGTTACCAATTCTGAGTATAGCACTCAAGCTGCTCTTTGGTATTATTATGCTGACCTTAACTTGATTCCAAGTTTTGTGAATCTTGATTTTAGTGTATGTAATCAGGCGGTTGTTGCAACATACGATGAAAATATAATTGATAAAAATCAGTGGAATATTTTATGGCAAGGTAAGCGCCCAATTGATAAAAAAGTTTATTATGTGATAAAACATAAATAAATTGATTATGTTCTGCCATATAATACTTAGAGTCAGTTATGATATAATTGTGGCAGAGTAAATTTAGGAGTATTGTTAATGCCGATGGATCATAGTCAACCTAAGGGGTTTTCGATATTTTTCCTCACAGAAATGTGGGAACGCTACGGTTTTTATGTTATTCAAACTGTATTGGTATTTTACCTACTACAGCGGTTACATCTTAATGATAGTCAAACTTATATAATAGTTGGTTCTTTTACGGCACTTGCATATATCAACTCCTTATTTGGCGGGCTGATAGCTGATAGATTTATTGGTTATGATAAAGCGGTTATTATTGGTGGTCTAATGCTTCTTATTGGCTATGCGATTCTTGGTGTTGGTAAAACTCTACCACCTATATCTCTTGGATTGGCTTGTGTTACTGCTGGTACTGGGATGCTAAAACCAAATGTATCAAGCATGTTAAGTATACTGTATAAGAACGGCGACTCTCGTAAAGATGCAGGCTATACCTTATACTATGTAGGTATTTATGTTGGGGCAACAAGTGGTGGACTTCTTGGGGGCTATTTACAAACTTGGTTTAACTGGCAAGCATCTTTTGCTTCATCTGCTTTAGGTATAATATTTGCTTTAGTAATCTTTATTTACGGTATAAAAAAATATAAACTTACAGATCATCGTCATACCAATATTTATGGGATGGATATTCTAAAATCTATTGTAAGTGTTTTAGTTTTGGTGGTGATTTCTTATTTTGTACTTCAATCTCAGACTCTATCGTTAATTTATTTTACCTTAATAGCTGTTTTTTGCTTGAGTTTTGTCTTATATCATATTATTACTTCAACTGGTGTTGTTCGTAGTAAATTAATTGCTTTTTTATTTTTGATATTTTTGTCAATACTATATTGGGCGATATATTTCCAACAGTTTTTTTCTATAGGTTTAGCCACACAGCGTACAGTACAACTTAATGTTCCAGAAAGTGCAATTCCAGCAATAGAGAGTTTTGGGGTGATTATATTTGGCCCAATAATTAATTATATCTGGTTTAAATTTCAAGATAGGGGGTGCTTTGTATCTATAGCAATGAAATATAGCTTTGGGTTTTTATATAATAGTATATGTTTTTTGATATTGGCATGTGGTATGTACTATGCTTATAAATCAGGGATGTACTTAAGTATATGGTTTATCGTGGTTGCATACTTATTGGTATCTATTGGAGAGTTGTGTTTATCTCCAACAAGTCTATCAATGGTGCCGTCTTTAGTTCCAGAAAAATTAACTTCCGCTATGATGGGTATATCCCTATTATCCATAGGTTTTGGTGGTAAATTAGCTGGGTTTTTAGCTTCAAGCGCTGAGATAAATTTAACTAATAATGGTATGTCAGATATGAAGTATACCTATATGAAATCATTTTTTAGTTATTTTATAATCAGTTTATTAACTTTTGTTGTGGCTATTGCTTTGAAAAAATTTATCACAAAGTTAATTGAAAAACAGGAGGGGTGAATTTATGACTACTGTAAAACCGAGTATTCCACAAAATTTCGAACATGCAATTTCTTTACTTGAAGAGATAATTAGCGAAATTGAAAATGATGAGATTAAACTTGAACTTGCTCTAGAAAAATATCAAAATGGCGTAGGCTTGGTTAAATATTGTCATGATAAACTTAAAGAAGTTGAACAAAAGATTAAAATTCTAGATATAGATAGCAATACTCTAAAGGATTTGAGTGTTGAGTAGTTATTCAAATCTAGAGATAATATCGTTAGTTGAGAAAAAACTCGATAAACTACTATCAAATAATAATATGAATGCTAAGGATACTTTGTTAATCGAAGCTATGCGTTATTCTACTCTTGATGGGGGTAAGCGTATCCGACCGCTATTAACAGTTGCCAGTGGTGGTTTAAGCCTTGCAAACATGGATAGTTTAATTACTATTGGTGTTGCAATTGAATTGATCCATTGCTACTCACTTATTCATGATGATTTACCGGCAATGGATAATGATGATTTAAGGCGTGGACGACCTACTTGTCATAAGAAATACAATGAAGCTATTGCTATTTTGGTAGGAGATGCTCTACAAACCAAAGCTTTTAGTGTAATTAGTAGTGATACACTAAACATATCAGCTGATATTAAACTTAAAATTGTCAACCTTATTGCTAATAGTGCAGGAATGTATGGTATGGTTGGCGGGCAAGTACTTGATTTGATAAGTACGGGTGCGACATTAAGCTTAGTAGAGTTACAAAATATGCACTCTAAAAAAACTGGGGCATTAATTAAAGCTGCAATTTTATGTGGGTATTTATCTGGAGACAATTATAATGATGATGTGTATACAAGATTAAATACTGTTGCTGATAATTTAGGTTTATTATTTCAAATTGCTGATGATATTTTGGATTTTACATCAGATACATTAACTCTTGGTAAAACAGCGAATAAAGACTTTGTCTATAATAAAGCAACTTATGTAAATATATTAGGAATAGAAGAGGCGCAGAATATGGCACAAAAGCTATATAAGCAAACTTTGACAATTTTAGAATTATTACCAAATAGTAAGCAATTGGTAGATTTAACTCATCTTATATATGAGCGGAGCAATTAATAAATGGATTTTCCACTTTTAAAGCAAATAAATTATCCAGACGATTTAAGACGTCTTAAAAAAGATCAACTATATACTCTATCAAAAGAATTGCGGGAGTTTATTTTATCTACTGTAAGTAATACAGGTGGCCATTTAGCCTCAAACTTAGGCAGTATAGAATTATCAATAGCATTACACTATGTTTATAATACTCCTCATGATTTATTGGTTTGGGATGTTGGGCATCAGTCATATTCACATAAGATTCTAACTGGTAGAAGAAAACAAATGGCGAGCCTTAGGCAGTACGGTGGTTTGGCTGGATTTCCAAAGCGTGATGAGAGTCCGTATGATACTTTTGGGGTTGGGCATTCTTCTACTTCTATTTCAGCAGCACTTGGTATGGCAATAGCCAATAAACAAAAAGGTAAACCAAATAAAACTGTAGCAATTATTGGGGATGGTTCAATGACTGCAGGTCTCGCATTTGAAGGGTTAAATAATGCAGGTTGGTTAGATTCTGATATTTTGGTTATTTTAAACGATAATGAAATGTCGATTTCTGAAAATGTTGGGGCAATTAGTAGATATTTATCTAAAATTCTTACTGGGCGTTTTTATAATTCAGTAAAAAGTACAGCTAATATTGCTCTTAGATTGATTCCTAGTGTACAAAAAATCGCCAGTAGAGTAGAAGAACATGTCAAAGGTATGGTTATGCCAAGTACTTTTTTTGAAGAGCTTGGGTTTAATTATATTGGGCCAATTGATGGGCACGACATTGATCAATTGGTAGATACTCTTAGTAAAATTAAAGAGTTATCTGGTCCCCAGTTTTTACATATAGTTACCAAAAAAGGTCAAGGTTATAAGTTAGCTGAAAATAATCCAATTGGTTATCATGGGGTAACGAAATTTAATCCTAATGAGGGTATGACTGGTAGTAAAGCTGTAAGTAATTTAACCTATACTCAAGTATTTGGTAAGTGGTTATGTGATATGGCGAAAACTGAGACGGATTTTATCGCAATTACCCCGGCTATGAGAGAAGGATCTGGAATGGTTGAATTTGCTAAATCATATCCTGATAAGTTTTTTGATGTAGGTATTGCTGAACAACATGCTATTACCTTTGCTGCGGGTGCAGCTACGCAAGGCATTAAACCAATAGTTGCAATTTATTCAACCTTTTTACAAAGAGGATATGACCAGCTGGTCCATGATGTAGCTATTCAAAACCTGCCAGTTATGTTTGCTATTGATAGAGCTGGTATCGTAGGAGCAGATGGGCCAACTCATATTGGTACTTTTGATTATTCTTTTATGCGCTGTATTCCTAATCTGATTATAATGGCACCAAGTAACGAAGATGAATGCTATCAGATGTTATGGACCGCTTATAAAACTAATAGTCCATGTGCAGTTCGTTATCCACGTGCTACTGGTAATGGTAGTATTATTAATGAGAAGATGCAGTTATTAACTATTGGTAGAGGAAAGGTTGTAAGACTGGGTGCTAAGATTGCGATTTTATCTTTTGGAGCTATGCTTGATATTGGGACTCAAGTAGCAAATACTGTCGATGCAACTTTATGTAATATGCGTTTTATCAAACCATTAGATATTGATTTGATTAAAGAAGTGGCATCAAATCATGATTTTATTGTGACTTTAGAAGAAAATGTAGTAATGGGTGGAGCTGGTAGTGCGTGTAATGAAGTATTACAAGAGTTTGGCATATTAAAACCAGTATTAAATTTGGGCGTACATGACAATTTTCCACCGCATGGAGATCAAAAGATATTAATGAAAATAGAAGGCTTGGATGCCGATGGGATAATTCGAGCAATTAAGAAAAGGTTTGGTAATGTTTAGTCAAGATGAGTTAAAAAAACTTTGTGGTGAATATGCCTTTAAATATGTAAAAGAAGGTATGATTGTCGGGGTTGGGACTGGTTCAACTATTAAATATTTTATCGATAAACTAGGTAGTCAAAAAGGTATGATCAAAGGTGCAGTATCTAGTTCTTTGCAATCAACTACATTACTTAAAAAATATGGTATTCCGGTTTTTGATTTAAATAGTGTTGGTGAGTTAGATGTTTATATTGATGGAGCTGACGAGATTAATCATCAGCTACAGATGATAAAAGGTGGTGGTGCAGCACTTACATGTGAAAAGATTATAGCTGCGGCAAGTAAGAAGTTTATCTGTGTTGCTGATGAGTCAAAATATGTGATGAAACTAGGTAAATATCCTCTACCAGTAGAAGTAATTCCTATGGCAAGAAGCTATGTGGCACGTGAAATTGTAAAACTCGGTGGAATGCCCAATTGGCGCCAAGGTGTAGTAACTGATAATGGTAATTGGATAATTGACGTACATAATTTAGATATTATATTACCGATCGAATTAGAACAAAGATTAAATGCTATTGTTGGAGTGGTTACCAATGGACTATTTGCTAGACGTTTTGCTAATGAACTAGTATTAGCCAAGAAGGACGGTAGCATTGAAGTGATTAAGGGTAGTATTAATGAGTAGTGAATTATTAGCTACGGTTGATTTAGGGTCTAATAGTTTTCGGTTATTGATTGGTAAAATCGCTGAAGATGGTGCTATATACGCAGTTGATGAGATTAAAGAAACAGTACGTTTGGCAGGTGGGCTTGATGCTAATCAGAGTTTAAATAAAGAGTCACAAGCATTTGCTCTTGATGTTCTATCAAGATTTGGTGAACGTTTGGCTGGGTTTAATGTCAATCAGGTACGAGTTGTAGCAACTAGTACGCTTAGGGTTGCATCTAATGCAAATGAATTTATATCTAAAGGCAATAAAAAACTTGGCTTTAAAATTGAGGTTATTTCAGGTAATGAAGAAGCTAGGCTTATTTATATTGGTGCGGTGCATTCTTTGGAACATACCTTAGATAAGCGCTTAGTTATTGATATTGGTGGAGGTTCTACGGAGTTTGTGATTGGCAGTGGTTATGATCCACAAATTATGGAAAGTGTTACTATGGGATGTGTATCCTTTAGTAATCGCTATTTTGCAGGTGGTGAATTAACAGAGCTTAATTTTGATAATGCAATTTATGCAGCGCGTAGTAAAATTCAGGCGATGGAGTATTTATTTGCAGATCATGAATGGGTCTTGGCAATAGGTACTTCAGGTACTGCAAAATCATTATATGATCTGTGTATAGAGTATGGTTATGCTGATCATATTACTCTTGAGGGCTTATACAAGATTAAAAAGTTGATGATTAAGCATAAAAAAAGTAAACAATTGAATTTATCTGGTCTAAAAGAAGATCGGGTAGCAGTTATTCCAGGTGGGCTATCGATAATGATAGCTGTAATGGAAGAGCTAAAGGTGAGCGATATGGGTATTGCTGATGGAGCTCTTCGTGAGGGGGTTATGTATGATCTTCTTGGGCGTAAAAGTAACCAAGATTTAAGAGTTAGTACGGTAAAAAGTCTAAAAAGACGCTATTTAATTGATGAAGAGCAGTCGATACGAGTTGCAAATCTAGCTCTTTATTTATGTCAGAAACTAAATGGAGAAAGTATGTTTGAGGCAAATTATCTCCAAAGGCTAGAATGGGCATGTGAATTATATGAAATTGGTCTTAGTATTTCCCACAATGACTATCATAAACATGGTTCGTATGTATTAAGAAATTCTGATATGGCAGGTTTTTCACAGCCTGAACAAAAGTTTATGGCTGATTTGGTGCGTTCTCATCGAGGTGGATTACTAAAAGCTTGTACGAGCATACGTCTAACCAGAAAAATTAAAACTAGATTTTTATTAATGATGCTATCGTTTCGTTTAAGTGTTATTCTCAATCGTAATCGGAAAATAATATCGAAGGATGTTATTAAAAGTATTAAGGTTAGTGACAAGAATTCTTTTGAATTTATAGTAGATGAGCAATGGTTGCATCAAAACCCATTAACTATGTATTCACTTAATGAAGAGTTTGAACAATGGAGAAAGTTAGACTTTCATATTGAGCTAGTTGCAATTTATGTTAAAGCATAAAATATTACCTTACATAAACCCAGAACAGATATTTAATTTAGTAGCAGGGCGTACTGGTAGTATTTTTTTAGATAGTAGCTTAGTGCATTCACATTATGGGCAATATAGTTATATCTTATTAAATCCCCAAAAAGAATTTATTGCTAACTACACCTCATCGATACAAGATGATTTGGTTACTTGGAATAATATTCTTAAGCAATATAAAAGCAAAGTTAATATAGAACTACCGCCGTTTACTGGTGGCTTATGTGGTTACTTAAGTTATGACTTATCAAAACAGATTGAATGTATCCCAACATCTCGAGGTAGGACTGTGCCTGATTATATATTGGGATTATATAATCAGGTATTTGCTTTTGACCATATTAAGAAACGATGTTTTATTATGGTTACCTCATTTGATGCACTCGATACAGAACATCTTTTAGATAAACTACTTAATCTATATAATGAAGCTAAGAACACATTAGCTGTCAATGAGTTTTTGCCATTAGTAGAGCCTAAATCCAATTATACACAAGCACAGTATATAGAAAAAATATCTAGAGCGAAAGAGTACATTCTTAATGGTGATATTTTTGAAGTAAACTTGTCCCAATGTTTTAGTGCTAAAATTCCATCAGATTACCCACTTCATTTGCTCTATAAAAGGCTTCGTAGTATTAATCAAGTACCATTTGGTGCTTATCTAAATTTGGGTGAAGTTCAGATTCTATCTGCTTCTCCAGAGCGTTTCTTATCTATTAAAGATATGCATATTGAGACTCGACCAATAAAGGGTACTATTTCAAGAAGTAGGGAAGCAAATATCGATAAGCAGCTAATTGATACTTTGAGACATAGTCCCAAAGATAGAGCTGAGAATATAATGATAGTTGATCTAATGCGAAATGATTTATCTAAGATTTGCATTCCACGTAGTGTTATAGTTAGTTCATTATGTGAAGTTGAGTCATTTAGTAACTTACATCATTTAGTATCTGTAGTAGAGGGTGATTTGGAGCATAATAGATCTATTTTGGACATTATACCAGCGTGTTTTCCTGGTGGTTCTATTACTGGAGCACCTAAAATTAGAGCTATGCAGGTAATAGAAGAGCTTGAGGATTCTAGCCGCGGAGTGTATTGTGGTTGTATCGGATATTTTGGTTTTAATGGTAATGTTGATTTATCAATAACAATTCGAACTATTATTGTTAATGATAATAGTCTTAGTTTTAATGTGGGTGGGGCTATTACTCTTGATTCTGATCCAATAAGTGAATATAATGAAACTCTATTAAAAGCTCAGAAACTAATAGAGGCAGTTACTTTATTAAGATATGATACTAGTAAAAAATTAATTGGAAAAACAAAGAGATACCATATTTAATGCGTTTCGTGCTTGAACTTTGGCTATGCAAACATTTTTGGATAGTAAGCATAGCGCTATTGATAAAAGTTGTGGTATACTAGAGTGGAAATCTGGCAGGTTGACTAATCTTACAGACTTAGAAAAACTGCCAGTGAGATATTTATTGTCAGATAAAGTCTAGACCATTTACAATATTTAACGACTGGAGAAATTATGTCACGATATCTTGACCCTAAGGCAGATAT
>CAZJFO010000002.1:0-1967 GCA_964545465.1 uncultured Neisseria sp. | reverse complement strand
GACATTAATGTTAGGTAAGTACGAAGAGGGTGTTGCTAAAGGTAAAATAGAAGGTGAGAATAAAAAAGCAATTGAAATTGCGCATGCTTTAATCAAGCAGGGAGTCAGCTTAGACATTATAGTTAATGCATTTGGATTATCGCGGGAAGAGCTTTTGAAGTTGGCGAGTAATCAAGATTAAGAATCAAGGGGTTGAAAATCACCATTAAATACAACACATTAATGTGGTCGCAACAATAAAGTAACAGGGATTTAATTGTGTTGAACTCAATTCTGTTAACATTTAAAATTTATGTATAAGAAGAGTGCTGGTCTCCAAATACTGTTCTATCGAGTCTTAGGAAAGCGTTAGCATCTAATATAAAGACTTTGCCGCTTGGAAATCTTATATTAATCATTATATTAATCAATTTACAATGATAGCACCTTAGGCGTGGAGTTTGATAAACTTTTGTCGTAATATGCTTAGGTATATTCTTGAATGAACCACACCAATTTTACCCTGCAATAGACTGTTTTTTATCTAAAACTCACGTTGTTATGCTATAATACGTACATATTATCTTTCGGGGCAGGGTGTAATTCCCTACCGGCGGTGATAAAACAGCAATGTTTTTAGCCCGTGACCCGCTGTATCATAAATATAGCGGTGGAGTTCAGTGAGAAACTGACGCCGACAGTTATAGTCTGGATGGGAGAAAGATCTAATACCAAAAAATCAATAGATTTATGTACTAATAATATTTAATCATGTTATATGGTTTAATTATTGCTACAATCTATGATTATTCTCTATTCATGCCCCATGAAAGCATTTATAATTATATTGATTAAAGAATAAAATGCAACATATTTATTATATGAATTTGGCTCTGCAATTAGCAAAAGCAACTGAGGGGCAAACCTCGCCTAATCCAAGTGTGGGAGCTGTTTTAGTTAGAAATAATCAGATTGTAGGATTAGGTAGCCATCTCTTTGCAGGTATGGAGCATGCCGAAATTTATGCTATTGAAATGGCAAAAACAAATGCCAATGGTGCAGTATTATATGTAACCCTAGAACCGTGTGCCCATTTGGGGAAGCAAACTCCACCATGTACCAAAGCTATTATTGATGCTGGGATAAAAAATGTCTTTATTGCAACGCTTGATTTAAACCCTGAGGTTGCAGGTAATGGTGTTAAGGCGCTTATACGTGCGGGGATTCATGTGGAAGTTGGGCTACTTGAGGTTGAAGCTAAAAAGCTTAATCAAAAATTCTTTTACCATATTCAAAATAAATTACCTTATCTGACACTTAAAGCAGGCGTTAGTCTAGATAATAAGCTTGCAACATATACTAGTGAAAGTAAATGGATATCAAATCCTAAGTCTTTAGCAGATTCTTATTATTATCGTCATAATCATGATGCAATATTAGTTGGCATTGGGACGATTTTAATAGATAATCCAAGTCTTACCACAAGGATTGATGGTGGTGGTAAAAACCCAGTACGAGTTGTTTTAGATACTAATTTACGTATCCCTCTAAAATCTAATGTGATAATTGATGGAGCAAGCCCCACTTGGATAGTATGTGGTAATGGTGTGAGTGATGAACAAATAGCTCAATTTGCGAGTTTTGCACTCGTTAAAATCATAAAAATGCCAACAGAAAATATACATTTATTAACTATGCTTAAAAAGCTATCTGAGCTTCAGATAACTTCCATTTTGGTTGAGGGTGGCAATAAAATTATAAGTAGCTTTTTAGATAGGGGCTTAATTAACCAGTTAGTGCTATATATAAGTCCAATATTAATTGGTGGAGAAAATGCCCCAACACTCTTTGCGGGAACAGAGAGCCATCAAACGGCTGAGCACTGCTTGAGGATCCGAGGACGGTTGTTTTTTCAAAAGTTGGCGCGAATCAGAAGACTTCAAATTTCGGTATTTTTACCCAATCCCATGAATATATCAGACGATCTT
>CAZJFO010000001.1:0-63351 GCA_964545465.1 uncultured Neisseria sp. | reverse complement strand
TTTTTTATTTTTAGGCTATTTTAGCTAGTGGTGCACTTAATTTGAACATGGGCCACATCAAAAGCGTTCATGTTATACCCTAAAAAATTATTCACTAATAATCTTTATGCATTTACCAAGTATTATATATAACTTAACTTAATTTGTCAATATTATGATAAAGCTCATCCACTTTGAGACGACTCAATAGCGACAATGTTTCTATAGACTTATTCACTTTATTATGCCAGATAGTGCATAATTCGCTATAGGTTAGATTTTTTGTATATAGTCAGTACCTTCAATTATAATTTTATCATTAAAATTGTAGCTCTTTCGCGTTTCGTGTGGGTAACTCTAAAAGCTGAGTTTACGATTCATTCAAGAATGAAAGGCAATAGGCTAATAAAAATACAAATTACCAAAAAATAAATTTGTTTTATTTAAGCACATTATGATATAGTATTGGCATAGTCAATTATTATTCAATACAACTTAACCTAGTTATTGTTAGTTGAATACAAGCAAAACACTCTGCAGTGGCTTGCAATTATGTATTGATTAGTTTAATAGTGTATAATGAAAGACATTCATTGTACAAGATATAATATAGAAAATTTTAGGAGTTTAATTAAAATGACTTTTTATCTAACAAAAAATACGCTTGTTAAGCGTTCATCATACGTATTAGCACTATCTTCATTGTTTTTGGCAAGCTGTTCTAGCGGTACAAGCTCATCTGGGCAGAGTTCAATTACAATTACCCCATCTAGTGCATCAGTAGAAGCTGAGAGTAGCATCGATTTAACGGTGAAATTATCAGCTCAGCCCACCTCAGCTGTAACCGTAAACCTTACCGAGAGTAGCGTACCTAAAGGTTCTATATCTTTTCCTGTTAAAAGCTCATGTGAAATTGAATCGACTAATGCTAACAGTAGCTGTACGATAAAAGTACAGGGAGATAAAGCAGGTATTGCAACAGTAACTGCAGGAGCTACAGGTTATGAATCTGCTTCTAGTACTATCACTGTAGAACCTAAGCTTCTTAGAGTAACTGGTGTGACATGGTTAACTACTGAAACAACAACAGGCGTATTAACTGCAGTATTACCAAAAAATGTTACGAGTGCAGTACCTGTAACATTTACAGTTGAAAGTTCAGGTACTACTAATGGTTTTGCCCTAACGGGAACAACACCTGGTACAGCTACATGTACAATTCAAGCTACTAAAAACTCCTGTGAGATAGATACTGTAAACGCAGGTACTGGCATAGGTAAGGCAGTAGTATCTGTTAATGCAGGACCTGCGTATGAGTCTGCTGTTACGAGTGTTGAGGTATCACCAAGTCAAGTTATTACAATGAACAATCCATTAAACATAGTAACTGGTGCTAATGGAACATTAACTGCGACACTTCCAGCACTTCCATCAGGCGCTTCTGAAAAAAATGTAGGTGTAGCTTTTACAGTTGAATCGGGTGGCACTGGTGTGACATTAAATTCTAAAACATGTACTATTGCAGCAAAACTGAACAGCACTGCTAGCTGTACAATTACTGTAACTGCAGGCGAGAAACTAGGTTATGCAACAGTAACTGCAAAAGCTGAAGGTTATTCAATTGCTCAAACGCTAGTTGTTGTGCAACCAGCACCAGCAGCAGCATCAAAAAAATAATTAACGCTGAATATTAGAGCTTTTCAAATCCGAATTATCTTAATAAGATATTTCGGCTTTTTTTACTTTATAAACCACGATTTATTCCTTCTAAAAGAATACTAAATTTAAATCAAAAAAATTACGATTGATATGTGTAATTATTTGGAGCCATAACAATATTTTCTGGTAAAATATAGTCTAATTATAGTATAGAGTAAATTTTGAGTATGAAAGTTGTCGTTGGTTTATCAGGTGGTGTTGACTCATCCGTTGCTGCGTATTTACTAAAAGAACAAGGTTATGATGTTCTTGGGATATTTATGCAAAACTGGGAAGATCTTAAAGATGATGAATACTGCACTATCAAAGAAGATAGCTTAGATGCTATTGCTGTTGCTGACTGCCTTGGCATTGATATTGAGATAGTTAATTTCGCTAAAGAATATAAAGATAAAGTATTTAGTTATTTTTTAAAGGAGTATCAAAATGGGCGCACTCCAAATCCAGATATTTTATGTAATTCAGAAATTAAATTTAAGTCATTTCTTGATCATGCTATTAATATCGGCGCCAACTATATAGCTACAGGTCATTATGTAAGCAAAGTATCTCGAGATGACAAATCAATCTTATCTAAAGCAACTGACTCAAATAAAGATCAAAGCTACTTCCTTTATCGGCTAAATCAATACCAAATAAGTCGTGCATTATTTCCATTAGCCCATATAACCAAACCTGAAATACGCCAAATTGCAGCGAAACTAAAGCTCCCAACAGCAAATAAAAAAGATAGTACCGGCATTTGCTTTATTGGAGAACAGCCATTTCGTAAGTTTTTGAAGCGTTATATGCCAATAATTCCCGGACGCATTATTACCCCTGATGGTAAAATCATGGGTGAACATGTGGGACTCATGTACTATACACTGGGGCAACGTAAAGGGCTTGGAATCGGCGGTCAAGGTGAGCCTTGGTTTGTGGCAGATAAAAGCCTATCTACCAATGAACTAATAGTAGTCCAAGGTCATAACCATCCCCTACTCTTTAAAAAAGAACTTTGGGCTAATCAATTAAGTTTTGGGCTTGAACAAAACCCAATTGAAGGGCGTTATAGTGCTAAAACCAGATATAGAATGGCTGATGCACCATGCACATTATCTTATGATGGCGATAAATTGCATTTAGTATTTGATATGCCACAATGGGCAATTACTCCAGGGCAATCTGTAGTTATTTATGATAATGAACTATGCCTAGGCGGTGGGATAATTAATTAAGGATATAAATATGCAAGTAGCACAAATAGATTTTAAATCGCAAACAGCGAGTAAAGGGTTCACAAACTCACTTATTAATACAGGATTTGCAGTAATTAAAAACCATCCTATTGATTATAATTTGGTCAAAGAAGTATTTGGAGAATGGGCGGAGTTTTTTGCATCTGACTATAAGATGAATTACCTTTACAACAATGATACTCAAGATGGTTTATTTCCAATAAATGTTTCCGAAACTGCTGTTGGTTATAATATTAAAGATATTAAAGAATTTTATCATTATTATACTTGGGGGCAATACCCAAAAGAGCTAACTAACAAAACTAAACAGCTACAAGCGCAAATGACTGACATTGCAATTACATTATTACAATGGGTAGAGGACAACTTACCTCCTAAAATTCAGAGTAAACTAACAGAACCATTATCTGACATGATAAAGAATTCCGAACAAATCCTTATGCGAATGCTTCATTACCCGCCATTAACAGGAAATGAAACAGTTGGTGCTGTAAGGGCTGGGGCTCATACTGATATTAATTTACTTACCGTTTTAGTAGCTGCTTCAGAGTCGGGATTACAAGTTAAGGACGTTAATGGCAAATGGTTTGAAGTACCAGTTGACCCTGGAATGCTATCAATTAATATAGGTGATATGTTACAAGAAGCAACTGATGGGTTTTATAAATCAACAGTACATCAAGTTATAAACCCAACTAATGAAAACCGCTTAAAATCAAGGTATTCAATCCCGCTGTTTTTGCATGCTAGACCGGATGTTATTTTGTCATCACGCTACACTGCCGGCTCATTTTTACAAGAACGTCTAAGGCAATTAGGCGTAAAGAAATAACTATTTTTAAGAAAGAAATATAAATGACATTAAATAGGAGATTTGTTTCAGAAGTTGATACATTTATTAATAACTTGTTACAAAAAAAGCCTCAAATTAAAGAAACACAAAAACGACTAAGAAGTACTTGGTGGGATAAAGATTTTATTGATAATGAGGAGCAACAAATTTATAAAGATATCTCAACACCCAAACATGGCTATGCTTATTTTGATTACTCAAGTGATGCTAAATAAATGCCAAAAACAGTACTTAGCGAAGATTTGTATCAATACGTAGTAGATTTTGGGGCACGAGAGCACCCAGTACTTACAAAGTTAAGAAATGAAACTGCCAAGCTTAAAAATCGGCAAATGCAGATTTCAGTTGATCAAGGTCAGCTTATGGGGCTACTTGCCAAGATAATAGGTGCTAAACACTATCTTGAGTTTGGAGTATTTACTGGCTATAGCTCTTTAACTATGGCTCTAGCTATGGGATCTGATAGCCATGTTACTGGACTTGAATTACGTAGTGAGTACTTAAAAACGGCTCGAGAATTTTGGATTGAGGCTAATGTTGAGAAACAAATTAGAGTAATAGAAGGCCCAGCAGCTTTATCATGTGCTAAACTTATTGTCGATAAGGAACAATTTGACATTGCTTTTATTGATGCTAATAAAACAGATTATCCCACATACTATGAATATTGTTATCAACTAGTTAGAGTTGGTGGTTTGATTTTGGTAGATAATGTCTTGTTTAAAGGTGCTGTACTAGAAGAAGAACCTTCAAATTCAGCACTAGCAATAAAAAAACTAAATGAAATAATAAAAAATGATCCACGAGTAGATATTTGCATGTTACCAATTGCAGATGGATTAACCATAGCTTATAAAAAAGGGGCTTAAATGAGACGTAGGGCTAAAACCAATGGCTTAATTAATCAAATGAATGTGGTGCCGTATATTGATGTAATGCTAGTATTACTAATTATTTTTATGGTAACAGCACCAATGTTTGTACCTGGAGTAATTAACCTACCTAGCGTAGGTAAAGCAGCTCAAGTAACACAGCAACCAGTAGAAATTAATATCAGTAAAGATGGTGGTTTTTCAATAACCAAAGACAATACAACAACTCCAGTTAATAGTATTGATAGTTTAATTAGTCAAGTTCACAGTTTAGCTACTGGTGATACACCAGTTGTAATCTCAGCAGATAAAGAGGTTCAATATAATAACGTAATTGTTGTGATAGATAAACTATACGCTTCAGGTGTAAAAAAAGTAGCCCTTGTAGTAAAAGAGCGTAATAGTTAACAATAGGTTTTAAAAACGTAATGGATAAAAAAGATAATCGTGGTTTAGTAATTTCGCTATTATTCCATGTACTATTAATAGCTTTGGTGCTAAACCTGAGAAACCCTAATATATTAGTACCTTCTCGTTCTGATGGAATGGAGGTTGAGTTAGTATCCTCTCCACCAGAGGTACAACAACGAGCAATTCCAGCAACACCAACAACTGATGCCATACAAAATAATAATATTGCAGATGTAAAATTAAAACAGCCTGACACACAACCAGTACCTAAATTAGTACCCAAAGTCCAAACACCACCTAAGGTTTTACCAACACCAGCACCAAATAAGAAACCGCCACCAAATGTAGATGTTACTGATTTATTAAATGATATCGTACCCTCAAAAGGCAACAGCAAAGGCAAGGTAACAGGTGGTTCAAATTTAGGCACATCAGACACCAACAATATTACAGCTAATTATGCTGATTTAGTAATTGCACGGGTTAGACCTTTTGTTGTTATGCCTAATAACCTTGACCCGAATACCAAGGTGGTTATAGAAGTAACATTACTCCCAAATATGCAGATATATAAGATGCAGATGGTTAGCTCTAGTGGTAATAGTTTATATGACGATGCAGTTCAACAAGCAATTAATCGTGTAGAAACATTTCCACCACTACCTACTGGCGCTAACTTTAACGATTTTCGTAAACTAAAATTAACTTTTAAACCTCAATAATAGAAAGAGTACATATGAAAATTAAAATTCTTGGATTTATCGGACTACTTATAATATCTTTTGAGGCTAATGCCGATCAAAATATCGATATTGTTGGTGGCAGCGGCATGGGACTACCGTCAATTGCAATAGTAAAATTCGAAAGCGATACATTTGGAGACAATAGTATTACTGATATTATTGCTAGTGATTTAACTATAACTGGTGAATTTAACGTAAAAAAATATAGTAGTTTAGATCGTATAGAAAGTTCAGTACAATATATTATTACTGGGGAGATTAATAATGGAAACCAATTGTCTTTTAAACTCACCAATAACATAGCCACGGAATCTGGAATTAAAACTCTATCAAATCAAATATTTAGCTTCAACCCAGATGGTAACATCCGAAAAGTTGCACACACCAGTAGTAATGCTATTTATAAACAACTAACTAATATAGCTGGGGTATTCGCCTCTAAAATTGCATATATTTTACATTCAGGTAAGAGCTATTCAATAGTTATTTCTGATTATGACGGTTATAATCAAAAAACTTTATTAACCACTAAATCTCCGATTATTTCTCTTGCTTGGGACAATACTGGACAGCAAATTTCTTATGCTACTTTAGAGCTTGGCAAACCTGTCGTATATGTACAAGATTTATACAAAACAAACCGCTACATAGTATCAAACTATAGTGGATCTAATTCATCACCAGCTTTTACTAGTAATGCTTCACAACTAGCTGTTACGCTAACGAAGGACTACGGATCACACGTATACTTAGTAAATAATAAACCTTTTAAATCTAACTCGCCAACAGCTAGTTTAATTAACTTTGGTTCAATTGATACTGAAGCCTCAATTGGCAAAAATGGTAGCATTGTGTTTACTTCAAACCATGATGGTGGCCCACAGATTTTTATGACTGATTTAAAAGGTTCTAAACCTGTTAGAATGACCTTAAATTTAGGTAATTATAACACTACACCTCATTTATCACACGATCTAAGCAAAATGGTGTTTATTAATCGTAATTATGGAACACTTAAAACCTATGTAATGAATTTAGCCACCAAAACAGCATATCCAGTGAGTATGAATTCAAGTCTTGATATTAACCCTAGTTTTGCACCAAATGATAAACTAATACTGTTTTCAAGCAATAGTAGTATGTATATAGTAAATGTTAACGGAACTACACAAACCAAATTAAATAAAATTAGTGGTGATATTATTGATTCTAGTTGGTCAAATAGTTATTAGTTTAAGCTGATATGAAAGATAATGTATAGCTATCGTTGATGCTTACGTTGGAGTAACCTTCCAAAGTCTCATGGCTAGACATTACTTGGTCGCCCTCAAAGCGATTAAGAATATTTTTTATTTATTTAAAGCTTCCATAAATTTATGAATATCTAATTGTTTTTCCCATTTGGAGATAATAACTGCGGCTAAACTATTACCAATTAGATTTGTTACGCTTCTTAACTCACTCATTATTTTATCTATTCCAAGTAAAACCCCAATGGTTACTAATGGAATTTTACCATTCATGGCAGCTAATGTGCCTGCTAAAACGATAAACCCTGCCCCACTAACACCAGCAGCACCTTTACTAGTTGCCATTAAAGTAACAATAATAAGTATATAATCATAAATATTTAATTCAATATTAAATGCATGACATAAAAATGCTATCACAAGTGTTAGATATATATTAGTTCCATCCAAATTAAAACTATAACCCGCAGGAATTACTATTCCAACCACAGAATCACTTGCTCCATTATTAGTTAGCTTTTTGATTATTGGCCCTAAAGCACTTTCACTTGATGAGGTTGCAAAAACTAAGATAATTTCATCTTTAATAAATTTCAAAAATTTAAAAATACTAAACCCAGCTAGCTTAGCAATCATACCAAGGATAACTACTACGAAAAACATGCAACTTACTATCATAGCTAGAACCAACCCTAACATATTAAAGATTATCCCAACACCAAACTCTCCTATCATAAATGACATAGCTGCAAATGCTGCTATTGGGGAAAACAACATCACAATAGATAGAATTTTGAAAGCATAATGTTGTAGCCGTTTTAATTTTTGCATAATTAGTTGCTGATATTTACCACTAAAATAAAACAGGATAAACCCACATATTATAGCTATAAAAAGAACTTGTAACGTATTACCCTGAATAAATGGAGAAATTGGATCAGATGGCACAATCATAAGGAAAATTTTACTGATACTATCAACTGGTGCTTGGTTATTTAGATATTTACTAACTAAGCTTGGATTCATTTGTGCTATTGTTAAATTCATCCCATTTCCAGGATGAAATAGATGCCCAAGAGATAGCCCAACAATTAAAGCCACCGTAGAAACAGCTTCAAAGTATAAAAAAGCTTTACCTCCTATAGTACCTAGTTTTTTTAAACTTCCCATACCAACCACACCAGTTACAACGGTTAAAAAGATAATCGGGCAAACTAAAACTTTTACAACTTCAATAAAATCATCAATAATAGGTTTAGTTTGCCGTGCTAAATGTGGATTATAGACACCAAGTGCTACACCTAAAACCATAAAGATTAACACCCAAAACCATAGACTAAAATACCATTTACGCAACGTGTAATTTATTTCTGTCGACATAAGCGCTTCTTTCATAAATTGGACTCAAAAATTAAATATTTTCATGGATGTGGATACTGAAGAATTCTTAGATTAAACCTTCCAAGAGCTACAAAACAATGTTCAAAAATATCAGCTTGGATTGTTTCATATCCAACAAATTCAGTTTTATTACTAAATGCATAAATTTCAACAGGAAGGCCATTTACCCCTGATTCTAAATGGCGTACTACTGTAACGAATTTATTATTAATACCTGAATGTTTTACTAAGTAGTCAAGAAGATAGATACGATATAATGATAAATTAATAATCTCCTTGCCATGGTGAGCATCTATATACTCTCGCAGCACTTGCACTTCACTTAGTTTTTTAAGCAACTCTTGGTCACAAACTACAATACTATCTATATCTAAGTATAAAGAACGTTTAATTCTCCGCCCACCAATCTCAATTACACCACGCCAATTTTTAACCACCTCGGAAATTAGAGAATATGTTGGAATAGTTACAATAGTATTATCCGAATTTAGCACCTTAACTGTAGTAATTGCAATATCAATCACTTCCCCATCAACATTATATTTATCAAGAACTATCCTATCCCCTATTCTTACTATATTAGATGCTGTAACTTGAATACTTGCTACAATTCCAAGTAATGAATCGCGAAATAACAATAGAAATATAGCCGATACAGCACCAAGCCCAGTCAAAAGAGCAAGAGGCGAAGTATTAGCAAAATATGCAGCTATCAAAATCCCCCAAATCAACCATGCAATTACAATTGTAACTTTAAGATAACTATATATTGGATATTGATTCGAAAAATGAAATTTCTTAATATAATACTGATTAAGTGACCAAATCATATAACTAATAATAAACATTAAACTAAGAAAAACATACAAAACTGCTATAGAGCAGACAACTTGTTGTAAATATGCAAAATCAGCTCCACTTTGCTCTTTTATAAATTGGGTTCCAGCATAAAGTATAATAGCACTAATAAAATGCGATAATGCTGCCATAGTTTTATTTTCAGCAATTACATGTAGATAAATTGATTTAGTATGCTTAAAAGCTCTTTGAATAAGCGGTGCTATTAATATACGAGTAGTAATATAAGCCCCGATTGAAATCGCAAACACAAATCCTATCAATACAAGATACGCAATAACAACAATACCATGAGCTTCTGTAACCCCCAAAATAGTTTGTATTTGTGTACATATATATTGGTGTATAGCTTCCATTTTAATTACCTTCTAATTCTTCCCAACGTGCTAACTTAACTAGCAATTCTTCATCTATTTGTGCCAAGCGCGTTTGATATTGTATCGCTTTTTCTGAGTCTGTTTTATATAGATTAACATCAGCCAATTTTTGCTGTAGAATACCTTGCTCTTCTTCAAGAGTCTCCAAAATCTTTGGTAAACTTTCTAATTCAGTTTTTTCTTTAAATGATAATTTTGAGCGTGATTTTTTAATTACTTGAGGCTCTTTAGTATTTGATACAATTTTATTCGTATTTGATAATGGTAACATTCGTACTTTATAATCAAGCCAATCCGAGTATCCGCCTGCTAATTCTAGAATGTCTCCATCCCCCATAAACACATATGACTGAGTAACAACATTATCAAGAAACGCCCTATCATGACTTACTAAAAAAACAGTACCTGTATAGTTAATAAGTAGCTCCTCAAGAAGCTCTAACGTTTCAATATCTAAATCATTAGTTGGCTCATCTAGTACTAGTACATTGGCAGGACGCGAAAATAACCGAGCTAAGAGAAGGCGATTACGTTCACCCCCAGATAATGATTTAACTTGAGATCTAAAACGAGCTGGAGCAAATAAGAAATCCTCTAAATAAGTAGCCACATGAATCTTCCTGCCATTTACTTCAATAAAATCCTGACCTTGACTAACTACCTCAGCAATAGTTGCCTCTTCATCAAGCTGCTCACGGAATTGATCAAAATAAGCAATTTCAACTTTGGTACCTAATTTAGTCGTACCATTATCTGGCTCTTGTTCTCCAAGGATTATCTTAAGTAGTGTTGATTTACCAATACCATTAGGACCAATTAGACCTACTTTATCTCCACGCATAACTGTTGTTGTGAAATTTTTCACAATATTTCTATTGTCAAATCTAATATTTACTTTATCTAGCTCAGCTACTATCTTACCCGATAAAGAGCCACGATCCACCTGAAAGTTTACCTTACCTACCCTATCACGACGAGCTGCCCTATCAACTCTTAATTGCTCAAGCCGTCTAACACGCCCTTCATTTCTTGTTCGTCTTGCCTCAATACCTTTTCTAATCCAAACCTCTTCTTGGGCTAGAAATTTATCAAACTCATGGTTTATTTTAGCTTCATCAGCTAATTGCTGTGCTTTATACTCTTGATATTTAGCAAAGCTTCCAGGATATACATTAAGCCGCCCTCGATCTAATTCTATAATTTTATTGACAGTCTTATCAAGAAAAGTTCTATCATGGGTAATTAATACTACGGTACCATTAAAATCATTAACTACTTTTTCAAGCCATAAAGTCGCGGTTATATCCAAATGATTGGTTGGTTCATCAAGTAATAAAACATCAGGCTGGGCAACCAAAGCTCTTGCTATTGCAACTTTTTTCTTAACACCACCAGATAACTCGCCAACACTTTGATGTCCATCAAGCCCCAAATCGGTTAATACTTTATCAATGAGGTTTTTAGATGCAAAAGCATTTGCATGCTCTAGTTTTTCTTGTAGATCATTAAGAGTATCCAATAAATCATCTGTATAATCAGTTGCCATTCTATCAAGTATTTCATAATACTCACTTAATAACTGGCGCACTTCACCAAGACCTGAGAATACTTCATTAAAAATAGTATGTTTTGGATCTAATATAGGCTCTTGAGGGACATAAACTACTTTGGTACCTTCAGTATAATAAATTTGTCCATCGTCAAGTTTGATGGTAGTTGCTAATGCCTTTAGGAGGGATGATTTTCCAGCACCATTTCTACCGATTAGACCAATCTTGTCACCCTTTTCAATTCCGAAACTAACTTTATCAAGTAGTGTATAGTGTCCAAAAGCAAGACTTGCCTTATCAATTGTAATTATTGCCATTATTCTCTTTCATGAATTTATTCTTATATATCCCAATATTATATATTATAATACACTACTAAACGTATTAATGAAAGTAAATTATGATTGAAATGATAATAAGTTATATAAAAAACCATCGCCTAGAAATTTTAGTGGTTTTTTTGTATTTAATTGGGCTTTGTTTTATTTACCCAGCAAGCGTTACTAATTTTAACGGAGACTCTAACTCTTATACCTGGATAAAAAGTATTTATGCTGACAATTATAGTTATTTTTCACAATCAGTAGCTGCAGGATATAATTTATTTGCAATTATTTATATTTTTTCCTATCTTATTGGTTCTTTTAGTTACTACTCATCCTCAGTATTTTTTCTAATCGTTAACTATGTTGAACTAATATTATTATTGTTATCAAGTTTAGCTTTTATAAAACTAACCGGAATTGATACGCAAAAATTTAAGCAATGGTTTTTTCTCCTACCATTAGCGATACTTATTTGGACAATAATGTCAATATTAGCCGGTAGTGCACCTGAAGGAGTTGCGATCCACGCCACCGATTTATATCTATTATTTGTTGACACATTTATTATCTTAAGCATTGCTTGTTTTATAAATATTTTTAACCATTTCTCAACTAAAATACCCATCTATAGATTAATTGGATTTGCCTTATTCTCGCTATATTTTGCTTCAACCACACTAAGATTTATTAATAATGCCATCCTAACTGAATTAGTACTTCTTGGTATATTTTTTATACATAATAAAACCTCTCACAATTTACAAGCAACTAGAGGTAAATCATCGAAATTAAAAAATGTTACATTATACAATTCAGGAAAAATCGTACAACTTGCGATAATACTAATTATAATTGCTATCATTGGATATTTTAGCTTTTTTGCATTAGAACAATATTCAACGTCCGCGCGATATGTACTTCGAGGTGGAGAAGTAAGCACTTCAATTGAAATTCAAAATGCTATTGACGCATCAAATCAGTATTTTTCAGGATTTACTAATCCATATATAATATTGTTAAGGATATCTTATTTAATTACACTTGCTTATGGCGTTATCGTCTGTATAAAACACCTTGTTAGTGATTATAAAATTAATCTAATTAAAATTTTTGCACTACTTACGTTTATTAATTTTTTATTAGTTACCATTGCTGGAATATTTTCTCACGGTACTGTGTTTCTTGATACTGGAGTAATCGGTCATTATTATGAACTGTCTACCATTTTTTCTTTTTTAACAGTTACCGCTTTTCTCATCAATTTATTAGATAAATACAATTATAAATTAATATCAATAATAGGTTTAGGTTTAATATCTCTATTTAGCATTATATACGTAGGACAGCAAAAACATCAAATACCTGGTGAAGATTTGAGCAAATGTATCGAATCATATAAGCAGCAATACAACTTAAAAGATGGAGTTGGTGATTTTTGGATAACTAGACTGTTAAATGGAAACCCATTAAACACCCTGAATTATACAGTAATTGGTACTATGGCAACTAACCTTGACTATAATTGGAATGCTAATTTACAATTACCAAAGCAAAATGTTAATTTCTTAGTATATACTGATAATAATTATAAACAAAACACTTTATCACTGATTGGTTCAAAAACTCCAACACTTAACTATCAAGATGTAAGCTGCGGCACTAATAATGGGTTTGTGGTATTTGATGAATTAAGTAGCAATAACATCAGCAAATTCAGAAATACTGAGATGGATAATGCAAGGTCATGGTTTTACCTTACTAGCTATGGTTTAGGTCAGGATTTATGGGGTAAAATGCCATGGCATAAATCGTACATTAACGATTATCATGAATATAATTATTATGGTTCTTTATTCAGGCGCTCTAGTCAAAGTGTACAATACACTATTAATCCAGATTTATCACAAACCGTTACAGGGCAATCACAAAGCCCAGTACTAATGACTGAAATGATTCATGCTGGAGCTGGAAAATATTATATTAATACCATGTATACTGCAAATGGTGCTGCCGGCATTTTTGTGATAAATTTAAATACGCAACAAGCCATCAGCAATTTACAATTAGATAGTAGCAAAGATAGCGCAGAGTTTAATTTTAACTTAGACCAAACCACCCCAATTGCCATAGCTGTTATCCTCGCACCTGAGACGAGTAGTTTTACGCTAAAACATCTTACATTTGGTAAGTATTTGCCAAATAATTAGTTGCTATCTAGAATAAATTTCTAAAGGTAAACCATCTGGGTCGGCAAAGAATGTGAATTTTTTGCCGGTATATTCATCAACCCTAATCGGTTCAACAAATATATTGAATGCTTGCAAATGTTTAACTGTAGCATCAATATCTTTTACAGCAAATGCCAAATGGCGTAACCCACATGCTTCTCCTGAAGCACCTGACACTCTCTTTGGTGGATTATGGAAAGAAAACAACTCTACTTGGATATTGCCACCAACTGCCAAATCAAGCTTATAAGATAAGCGCTGCTCACGATAAGCTTCGTGAATCACTTTAAAGCCAAGAATTTCAGTATAAAAATACTTTGATTTTTGATAATCTGAACAAATTATAGCAATATGATGTATTGAATCAAATAACATATGAAAACCTTAGTATAGACTACTTGACAAAAACTTGTTGGTATTGAAATAAAATATTTTCCATCTGTAACTTATGATTAAGAGAATGACTTGCCCACTCTAATAAAAAATTTAATCTATCCTGTAAATAGAAAGTTTTACTAATATTTTCTTTTGCAGATAATTCAATAAAAGCACCTTCATAAGCTATAAAATATTTAAGTATCCCAGTTAATTTATAACTAATTAAATCACTAAGCCACTTTATAATAAATTCAAATATTATAGTATTATTTTTATTCTCAATACTACTGGTAAAGTCATAGATTTTATCTACACTTGGTTTTGATAATACTTTAATTAATAAATCAAACTGTTCTTCAGTAATTTCAATATTAAATAATGGGCAGTTATTATTATATCTAAGCCAAAACTCCGAGTTTGCAATATTTTTATCTGCTAAATAAGTATTTGCTACATTTATATCGGGAACTGATAATTTATATTTTTGACACCGACTTATAATAGTTGGTAAAAGCCTCCCAACATTATCACTTAGAAGTATAAATACGGCATAGCTAGGTGGCTCCTCAAGAATTTTTAATAATGCGTTACTACTATTGATATTTAGTAAATTCGCATCTTCTACCAAAACTACTTTATGGCGCCCTAAATGGGGTGAAACTGACAAAAATTCAGTTGTATCGCGAACACTAGAAATAGTAATTAACTTCTCATCTTCTTCTACATTTAAACAATAATAATCGGGATGCGAATTAAGACTATATAAAGAACAAGAACTGCATAGCCCACAGTATTTACCCTGTAAATCAGGATTTTCACAGAACAAGCTTTGAATAAAAGCATTTGCAAGATTAACTCCGCCAAGACCTTTTGCTCCATCGATTAATAAAGCCTGAGGCATTCTTACTTTTAGTTTAAGGAGATAATGGAAATCATCTGTTTGCCACGGATATATTTTATCAATCATTAACTTATCCGTTTTTTTATCAATTGATCTAAATAAGAAGCAAGTAGTACCCTAGTTTTTTCTTTTACTTGATTTGTTGTTATAACCTTTACCCTATCAGGTTCATTTTTGGCAATCATCTGGTAGGCATTTTGCACGTCAGCAAAAAAATCTACGGTTTCTTGCTCAATTCTATCTTTTTGTCTATTTTTGTTTAACCTAGTAAAAGCCAGATTTAGGGGAATATCAAATAAAAAGGTGAGATCAGTTGTATAATTTGGCTCCAGTAGAGAAATAACTTTATCTAGCTTATCTCTCCCAATACCGCGTCCATAAGCTTGATAAGCAATTGATGCATCAATAAACCTATCGGCTATAACACATACACCTTTAACTAAATTTGGTTCAATTAACTGAGCTATTAATTGCTGACGAGATGCAAACATTAATAACAATTCAGTAATCCGATGAATTTCCTCATTGTGATGTAATAATAAATCACGAATCTTTTCACCTAATACGGTTCCCCCTGGCTCTCTTGTAGTAACAACTTCATAGCCTTTATCTTTTAGATAATTACTAATAAAATTTACGTGAGTAGATTTGCCTGCTCCATCAATTCCCTCAACTGAAATAAATAAACCTCTCATATATTTATCCTATTTGTTCAAATATTTGTTTATTGCTGACTTATGTTCACTATAGGTTTTAGAAAACTTGGTTTTACCACTACCAATAGCCAAAAAATATAATAAATCTGGGTTATCCTGGGGCTGACTAGCTGCAAGCATAGCTTTGTATGATGGAATACATATTGGTGTTGGTGGCAAACCAAACCTAGTATAGGTATTGTAAGGGGTATCTATTTGAAAACTCTTACGCCTTACAGTTTTTTGATGCTTTAATCCATAAAATACAGATGGATCATCTTGTAGTTTCATACTGTTTTTTATCCGATTATTAAATACTGTTGCAACCAAGAACATATCTTCCTTATTGCTAGTTTCTTTTTGGATTAAACTTGCCATTGTAAGCATTTGGTAGGGGTTACTATAAACACTTACCGTGCTTCTTTTGGCATATAACTCGGTTAACTTTCTTTGCATTAGGCGATAAGATTGTTGATATATTTCCAGATCAGTTTGGTTAGGAGCTATAAAATATGTTGAAGGATAAAACAAACCTTCAAGACTTGGGTATTCAATTTTGAGTGAAGACCTTAACTCTTCATCAGTAAGCTTGTCAGTAGTATGCTGAATATTAGATAATCCATTTACATAATTTCTAACTTGCTCAATACTCCAACCATCAATAAAAGTCACGCTTATTTGATCAGGCTTACCATTAGTAATTCGAGCTATAATATCCCAAGTAGACATACTGTTTTTTAAAAAATACAACCCAGCAGCAACATTTCTATCACGTCTTAATAAGCGTAATAAGCTACGAAATATAAATTTATTTTTGATTATATCATGTTCAGATAAATCAGTAGATATTCCAGAGACACTCTCATTAACATCAACTACTAATTGATAAGAATTGTTGGGTATTTTGTATGGATAAAATACCGTATAACCAAGTATTGAAGCACAAAACACAAAGCCAACCAATAATACTTTAGCTAGTAATTTAAATTTAGTATGTACATTAACCATATTATCCTTGAACTATAAATATTACTATAAGTAGAGTATTTTAGCATATATCTAGACATTTTAAATACGCTTAAGGATTTTCTTATGGTAAAATCTTGATAAATCACATATTAAATAAGGTTAAATAATGCAACATACTGTCTTAGCTCGCAAATGGCGCCCCAAAAAATTTGCCGACCTAATCGGACAAACCAACACTGTTAAAATTTTAACCAATATCATACATAACAATAAATTACACCACGCATATTTACTAACAGGTACCCGAGGCGTTGGTAAAACAACTATTGCAAGGATTATCGCCAAAGCCGTAAACTGCCTAAACCTTATTGAGGGTGAACCTTGTACTACTTGTGATAACTGTTTAGCAATTGATAGTGCTAGCTTTGTCGATGTAATTGAAATTGATGCAGCATCCAATACTGGAGTTGATAATATCCGCGAACTAATTGACAATGCATACTATGCTCCTTCATCTGGTCGGTATAAAGTGTACATTATTGATGAAGTGCATATGCTATCCAAATCAGCATTTAATGCAATGTTAAAAACCCTAGAAGAACCTCCAAGTCATGTAATATTCATTCTTGCAACAACTGATTTACAAAAGGTACCAGCAACTATACTATCAAGGTGTTTACAATTAAAACTACGCAACTTATCAGTAAATGAAATCAGTCAATACTTAGCATTTGTTCTTGATACTGAAAATAAAAAACATGAGCTTGAAGCTCTTAACCTAATTGCAACAGCTGCAAATGGAAGTATGCGAGATGCATTATCTATCCTTGATCAAGCAATTGCTTTTAGTAATGATAATATAACATCTATTACCGTATCTGATATGCTATCTTTGACGAATGATGATATGATTCATAATTTATTAGATGCATTAAGCAGACTTGACGGTAAAATGTTAATGGATTCAATTAACACTCTGAATAATAGCGGTGATGATTTAGAAAATGTACTCATAAGCCTTCAACAAAAACTTTGTAGCCTAAACTTAGCTCAACTAGGAGCAGTAACTTGCCCTATAGAGCTTCATAAATATATCGATAAAATCAGTGTTAATGATATTCAACTATACTTTGAAATAGCTAATTTAGGAATAGAACAATTACACAAAACTCGTGATAAATACCCTGTTTTTGTGATGACAATGCTAAGAATGTTAGCTTTTAATATAGGTAGTGATAAACAAAAATCCTTTACTTTAGAGCAAAATAATTTCAAAATAGAACCACAGCCTGAGAAGACTACCCCAGTAAAGGAAACTACTCAAACAATTAACACTAACGTAGATACTATCGAACACACTTCAACACCACCAGAGCCTAAAGAAATCACTTTTAATGGAAAGTGGTTTGATTTGGTAATATCACTTCAAGATAAGCTAGGAATTCTATACTCACTCCTAGAAAATGCAAAATTAAATAGCTATACTGAATCAAGTTTTAATTTAACCCTTGATGCTCGCTATCAAAGTGCGCTAACCCCAAAACTAATTGGGCAACTGGAACAAACATTAAGTGAATATTTTTTATGTAAAATATCAGTAATAGTTGATTTTGCAGAAAAAGTTGGCGACACCCTAAAAGAAAAAATAACCCTAGATACTGAGCAAAAACAACTACTTGCGGAACAAGCAATTATGGATGATGAATATTTAGTTGAAGTATGTAGTGCAATTTCTGCTAAAATATTGCCAGAAAGTATCAAACCAATTTAATTAGGATTTAGTATGTTCGATAAAGGCCAAATTGCTGGCATGATGAAAAAAGCTCAGGAAATGCAAAATAACCTGCAAAAAGCACAAGAAGAAATAGCTAGACTTGAAGTTCATGGGGAGTCTGGTGCTGGAATGATCAAAGTTATAATGACTGGCAAACATGATTTAAAAAAAGTTACTATCGATCCTGCGGTTATGGACGATAAAGAAATGTTGGAAGACCTTATTGCTGCAGCAGTTAATGATGCTACACGTAAGATCGAAGAACAATCTAATGCGCGAATGGGAAGTGTTACTGCGGGGATGCCTATGGGTGGACTTGGCGGACTAAAACTACCTTTCTAGCAACTTCAATGGTGGGTCTCCTTGCATTGTTAGCTACAAAACTTGGTCAGGTCGGGAACGAAGCAGCCACATGTGGGTTTAACAAGTGCCAAGGGTCAGGCTCACCTACCTCTTTTCATCAATAATTCTCTTTAAGACATACCCAACTAACATTAATCCGAATAATGGTGGTAGAAAACTAATCGTGCCATTAATAGGGCGTAGCCCCTTAGATTGTAGCAATGGTTTTGCTCCTGGCTCATCTGAATATGCTACCATAATTCCTTTATTTATACCATATTTCTTAAGCCCTAGCCTAATTACTCGTGCAAGAGCGCACATTTTGGTCTTACTAATGTCAGCAAGCTTTACATATCTTACATCATAACGATTCCCAGCACCCATGCTTGATACAATTTTTATTTTATTAGTATAACAATAGCGTAGCATGGCTATTTTTGAAGGTACAGTGTCGATGCAATCAATCACATAATCAACTGAATTATCGATAAGCTCTGACAGATTATCTTCATTAATGAATTTTTGTATAAGATTAACTTCACATTCTGGGTTAATACTCATAATACGCCTATAGAATACTTCTACTTTTGCTTGTCCTACATCTGGAAGAGTTGCTATCAACTGCCTATTGATATTGGTGACATCTACTGTATCATTATCTATAATTGTAATCTTACCAACACCAGCACGGGCTAGAGACTCGACCACTTGACCACCAACACCACCGACCCCTGCAACAATAACATGAGATTTAGTTAAATGCAAAACTTTTTCTTCACCAAGTAAAATGGATGTGCGATAAAACTGTTGTAACATATATTACCGATAAAAAAAGTAGGCACAAATACCTAGGTTAACCACATACAAGACTCCATTGACTAAAAAATGCCAGACCCTTAAATCTTTACGAATCACATGTAAGAATACCCACATAGTTGCACATAAGGTAAAAAAAATACTTAATAAAGTAAGTCGACTATTTAATGACCAATCGGTAAATAAGATTCCGATTACTGGCAATAGCGTACCTTGAAACACCATTGCACCAGTAATATTACCAATTGCCAAAGTATCTCGACCATGCCTTAGCCAAATTATACTATTAACTTTCTCAGGCATTTCAGTTGCAATAGGTATAATAATTAATGATAGCACAAATGGCGACAGATTATATAGTGTAGCTACATTATTTACACCATCGATAAATATTCCCGCAAAATAAATCAACATCATTAAAGCTACACTTAACTGCAATGAAATACTTACTTTACCATACCTAAAGCCCAAAGATTGTATAGCAAGCTTACTATCTGCATGAGTTCCATGACCCTCAAGTGTCAAATCAGAGGACGCCCTAATTGTGAGCATTAGGTATATTAAATAACTAACAATTAGAGTAATTGCAATTAAGACATTAATCAAATGACTAAATCTAAAATTCTGTAAAAACACTGCCACAAAAGCTAAACCGTAGCCTACGAAAAAAAAACCTAAATCACGCCTAATGCCAATATGTTCTGGCTTAATTACCCCATTTAAACCGCGCTTGGGTATTACCGATATCGCCATTACAAATACTGATAATGTTGACAACATCAAAGGAGCCCCAAGAATTGCACCTACTCCAATCTCTTTATTAGCAATTCCTAGATGTGAACTTAAAATAGCCAAGATTGGAATAATAGTTTCTGGCAATGCTGTACCAACTGCGGCAAGAATTGAGCCAGTAACCCCCTCAGAAACCCCAAGCCTTTCGCCTAAATGCTCCAAAGCATTACAAAATAAGTTACTACTGATTACAATAAATATTAGGCTAACGAGCAAAAGTAATAAATTAGACATTGTATCCCATCTTAAACAAATTTTCAAACACAACTTTTGAGTTTGGGGCTTGAGTAAATAATTTAATAAACGCCACTCTGGCTTGTTCAACTAACATTCCTAAACCATTATACACACGAATATTTGGATTTACGTTTAGCATAGTACTTAGAAAGACGCTTTTTGTATATGTCATATCATAACATAACACATTATTACTAATATACTTTACCTTACTAAATAAAATGTTGTCTGGTAAATTAGGAGTAGTGTTAATTATTATATCATAGTTCTTTTGTGCGGTGAAAATATCGATTGCAAATTTATCATGCAAAAACTCGATACGCTTTTGATTACGTGCCAAAACATCAATGGATAAGGGGTTATGGGCGATTAAGTCTAACAACACAGAATCCAAAACAAAACCACTACCAATAATAAGGATATTTTTATTATCTAGACTTTCATTTTTATTTAAAATAAGATCATTGACTAATCCAACACCATCAGTAGTATCAGCTAGTATTTGCCCTAAATTATTTATACTTAAAAAATTAGTAGCTTTACAAAAAGCCGCTCTTGACGTTTGTAGATCTGATATAGAAAAGGCATTTTGTTTAAAAGGGCTAGTTACATTGATTGCCATGCCACCAGCTTTAAAAAAATCCTGTACTTTAATAACAAAATCTTTTTCGTCTTTAGCCAGTATTTTTTGATAGTTAAGCGCAACCCCAAACTCTTTGGCAAATAAGCTCCAAATCAATGGTGACAGGCTATGATCAATCGGATTCCCAATTACTGCTAACTGATGATGCATTTACTATTAGATACCTAATATATAAAAAATTAATATTAAGTAATTATTATACCAAAGTATTAGTTGGCACTTTAATTTCATTGATCTTTGTATATGTAGATTCAAGGGTTAAATAGACAAAAACCTATATTAATAGGGCTACTCTTCAGTCATCTCTATACGCAATAAACACTGCTGCTTTTCTATTTTATGTGGTAGGTTCAAATAATCTAAAATACCATAATAATCGATTCATCATCATAAACAAGATAAAACTTATCTCTTAACTCTAGCCTAATTTTATTAATTTCATTAGAATCTTTGCCTTTTAACATTGCATATCCAATAAGATCAGTAGTATCATGACTGCATGATATAAACTGACCAATACTAATATTAATATCAAGCCGAATAATATTAGGGTGAAGTTTAATCGATTCAAAACCATAAATTTGCTTGATCCTTCCAGGTTTATTTGAAAGAATCCAGATATTATGGTACATAATACCAGTATCATTATTAAATTTTGCTGGTAAGGTTATGTGCTCACCAGCAAATAACCGAGTACACATCTCAATCTGTTTATATTTGGTATATTCCTGAGCCATATACCAAATGTATCCCCCACCAATTCTTGCTTGAGACTCTATTAAATAAATTTTGTCATTATATATTTTGATTTCAGTATGATTAATCCCATTTTTTACATCAATTGCATTTAAAAAAGATCTAACTGCATTAAATATTCTCTCTATTAATTCTGGTGATAAATTTGGTGCTGGTAAGATTATATCGGTGATACAACACGAATTTACTGAAGTTGAAATTTTTTCTAACCCAATAACAATTAATGCATGTTGTCCATTATATGAAATAGTCTCTACATTTAATATATCATTCCCAGGAATATACAACTCTGCCATGTATGTTTCATGAGTAAAATCATAATTTAAAGATTTTATACTATCTTTGCTAAAAATTTTTTTTACATTTATGCTACCGCCCCCTTTAGTTGGTTTTATTATAACAGCTCCCCCCATTGCCACCCAAAAATCCATAAGCTCCTGTTTGTTATGAATTAATTTGTAGGGAACAGAAATTTCAGGAGCATATTTTTTTAAATGTTCACGCATAAGTTGTTTATTTTTAGTAAGGATTATAGGTAACAAATCATTACCATTTATCATTAATAGTGTTTTTATAGCAGTAGCCGACTCTAAACCATACTCTGTAAAAGTTACCACCCCATCAAGTTTGTCCTTACTATTTATCTCCTGAGCATGTAAAACACATAATAGAATATTGGTAATATCACAAACTATCACTTTATTTAATTTTGCTTGAATGTCTTTTTCAAGGACAATATTGTTATTAAATATCAATGTAATCTTTAGCCCAGAATTTATTGAATATTTGAGCGTTTCTATATTCCAGTCAGCAACCCCAATTAAAAGAATATGTTTTTGAACTAACATGGTTATGACTCCTTTAAATAATGCGTGACCTCATTAGAAAGCTCTATCGCAGTTTTATCATCAAACAAAGTAGTAACATACGTATAACAAATATGCATATAATCATTTATAGTACATACATTAATTGTAAATCCAATATCACCAATAACTTGTGAACTACAAAAAAATATTTTTTTTACCACTAGTGATACATCATTTATATCTAGAGATATATTTCCTAAATTGGATAATCCAAAATCATATTCAAAATGGGTTTTATTAAAATCAATGGGTAATAGATCATCTACCTTATACTGCAAAGGACTATGCACAAACAGCTTTTGTTGTTCATGTAATTGTTGTTGATAACTAACTGCGATATCCCATATACTTTTTCGAGAATCGCTTGGTTTATGAAGAGTAAGAATTGCACTAGCATATAATCCTAACGTATTATTTGATATTCTGTTATTGCCGATAGCCCTTAAATTTATAGCTGTTAATAATGAAATTATTGATTCTGGTGATAGTTTTATACTATATCCAGCTAATATTATTGTTGCACATAAATAACTATTAATAGTTACACCATATTTTTTACATTTATTCTTTAAATATTGTAATTCAGGAGGATTTATCTGGCTTAAAATTATTTTTTGTCTTCTATGATTTATTCCCACACAATTCCTATACTGTAATGGTTTTACAGCCTCTAATCGCTGATTAAAATCTTTTTTGTATTTAGTAAAATCCTCATATGTATATTTTTTTTTGGCAAAATCCTCTAAACTTCTAGGTAACAAAGCTGTTTTTTTATATGATACAAAATTTTGGCTGATTAAATTAATTAAATTATTAATTAGCCCCATTAATGATAACCCGTCTGATATACTATGATGAATTGATAGAATAATGCAACGCTCAAACATTCCATTATCACAATAAGATAGAATTGTATATCGCCACAAAAATTTTTCAATATCAAAAGTTGTTATTAACTCTTTTTCTACAACACTGATTAGTTTATTAGAGAAATTTGGCTTATCTTCAAGATGTATAATTTTGTTTGGAACCTGGTTAAACATGCAATCATTATAAAAATAGTACTCATTATTATATTTTTTGATTGTTGCCTGTAACCAAGGATTATATCGCCAAATTTGCTCTATGGCACTAATAATAGTCTTTAAACTTGTATCTCCACTAAAATACAATACCCCTATGACTGTAGTATAGTTGATTACAGTATGACTCGCCTCACGATAACCAAGCTTACGTAAAATTTGCTTATTCATATAACCTATTTCTATAAGTAACCAGTTTATTATACTAAGTTACATGATTTTATAAATGCAAGCCCCCATCAACACAAAGTATGTCACCTGTAACAAATGAAGCATATAAACATAACCATACTACAGCATCCGCAACATCACTGGCAATCCCTACTCTAGACATAGGATGCATTTTTTCAATTTGATCCTTGGTTAAATTATGTTTTTTTATAACTTGTCGTGCATTTGAAGTCCATATAACACCAGGACATACTGCATTAACCCGTATATTATTTATAGCATATTCTATAGCGGCTGACTTAGTCATACCAACCACCCCATGTTTACTAGCAGTATAAGCTACACCTCCTGTCTTACTTGCCATAATGCCTGCATATGATGCAATATTAACAATAGCACCTTTAGTTTCTTGAATTAGCATTTGCTTTATCTCTGATTTTAAACACAACCACGTACCTTTAAGGTTAATATTAATAACATTATCCCATGTAGATTCTTCATAATCTGCAGTCTTTACAAACGAAGATCCTTCAATACCAGCATTATTTACTGCATAATCTAAACGTCCATACTGATTTAAAATTTGATTAAATAAATTTTGCACACTTTTACTATCCGTAATATCTGCTTGTAAAAACACTACATACTGATTGAGTTTTGCTAATTTTTGTTGTGCTTTAAGACCCGTGTTCATATTCCTTCCACTAATTACTACTTTAAGCCCCATTTTTGCAAAAGCTTCTGCACAAGCATAACCAATACCAGAGGAGCCACCTGTTATTAGAACGACTTTATTAAATAGTTTATTGTTAGGTTTAGTACGCATAATCTTCTCAAAATAATATATTTTTAAAAATCCACTATATAAACTAAGACATTAATACTAAGTTGTTAATTATATAATCCACCGTAATTAAGTCTAGCAGAGCAAAGCCAGTAGAACTAAAAACTGTTTGTTCTTTTTGTAAGTTAGATTGTTGTATAGTATGTAATTGGGATACAGTTATTGCATTTCGGTGAAGTTCACCAGCCTCCTCTATTGCTGTTATAATATCTTCTACAATTAAAAGCGAAGCATTTAAGACATGTTTTGGAACTTCACGAGAGTTTGGATTATGCGCCCCCATACAGTTAATATGCACACCAGGTTTTAAATTATCATAATCACATAAAGGTTCAAATGAAGATGTAGTTGTAGAGATAATATCTACATCTAAAATACACTCCTTTATTGAAGAATATTGTAAAATACTTAATTTGGGATATAATAATTTAATTTCATTAATAAATTTAGTTAAATTATTATTACTACGGTTATATACATGTAGCTCCTTAATAGACCTTACACTCAATATACCGCTAATTTGTTGCCTTGCCTGTGTTCCTGCACCTATTATAGCAAGTTTGCTTGCGTTAAGCAAAGTGCAATATTTTGTCACTATAGCAGTAATTACTGCACATTTAATATTAGTAACTGCAGTACCATCTAGTACTGCAACAACCTCTCCCGTTACACTTGAAAAAGCTGTAACCACAGTATTAATTGTTGGAATGATATCTAAAGAATTACGCTTAAAAAAACTACCCGTTTTATTAATATATAATCCTACTTTACTACTAATTGCAGGCATTGAGAAAAATATTGAATATGGCTTATTGATTATGATTATATCTTTAGGAGGAATTATATAATCATTCTGTGATAAAGTATTTAACATATTCTCCATATGATTAGTCAATGCACTAATATTTATAGTATTTGTTATAAAATCATAAGAGTAAAACTTATAAGACATTTTTTCTCCTACAAGGTTAGTTATTAAACCAATCAAAGTCTATTTTATGTGAATAATCAACATCTTTTCTATGTTTGGGTAGTAAAATAAATCTATTAAAACCAATAACCACAGTATTATCTTGATTATATCCGATAGTTTTCACGTTAATAACACCTTGATCGAAATTTTTTTGAGATTCTTTTTTTGAAATTATTTTACTCACTGCATAAAGTGTATCATCAATAAATACAGGATGTGGAAGTCTAATATTGTCCCACCCAAGGTTTGCAACTGCTTTTGCACTTAGTATATTAACGGTCATTCCCGTGACAATAGATAAAGTAAGCGTACTATTAACCAAAACTCGTTTAAATTGAGTGTTTCTTGCATATTGTTCATCAAAGTGAATTGGATGCTGATTAACAGTATTTAAAGTATGATTAATATTATCTGTCATCGTAATGGTTCTACCTGGTCGGTGTTCAAAAATATCACCAACTTCAAAATCATCAAAAGTAAACCCGTTACTTTCTCGATAATGATTATTAGATAACTTTACTAAACGGTTTTGCATTTTTAATACTATCCTTTAAATTTAACAACTTGCTTTTTTGATGTAGTAACTATTTTTTGTGCTAATTTATAAAACGGATTGCCCACCATAATATCTTTAACAGATAAGATACCTGTGATATTATTATCAATATGACTAATACTATTTGCCCATTCTATATCATTAGAATCATACTGATACATTTCATTAATTATCTCTACTTGGGCTTTTGATATTGCTAATTTTCCACTAAAACCCATTTGCTTAGATTCTAAGACATCCATAGTTAAAGTTTCTTTATTTCTTAACATAAATGTTGGCGTATCTATTGCTGGAATTTTATATTTACAAGCACACAAAACCACTTGCTGTCTATAATATGCAAGGTTGTTTATAAATGTAGGTGGCAACCCAAGCTCTAATGAAAGATCTGCACTTCCAAATAGTAAAGCATCACTATCTTTCGCAATATCATCTATATTGACCATTGCCTCTGCAGTCTCAATTAATGAAATTAATTTAGGTGGTTTGATGCTCGCTGAAACAAATAAATTTTTTATTAACTTTAGATCAATGCTAGATGATGCTTTTGATACAAGTATATAATTAACATTAATTGAATTATCAATTAAAAACATAATATCACGTATTCCATCAATAGAATGAATACAGTTTATTCTAAAATTATAACCACAATCTGTTTTAATTTGATTTTTATTCACAAGAAATTCATGCCTGGCATCATTTTTATTTTTCATACTTACCGAATCTTCAAAGTCAATCATAAAAATATCAGCATTAGAGGCACTGCCTTTATTATATAAATCAATTTTTAAAGCAGAAGAAATTAAAACACTTCTAAAGTTAGGAAATAGCATTTATAACCCCTTTAACAACATTACAAAATTCTAAAAACTTCTCCTGTGGAATACGATTATTTATCATCATCCTTAATCCAGCTTTTCCTCGCGCTACTATTGGAAAAAATAAAGGTGAAACATAGAACCCTTTTTGATAAATGGTTTTTGCAGCTTCTAGTGCCAATAAAGACTCTCCAAGAGTTACAAATCTAATTGGTACTTCACTACCACTTTGGCTAGTATAAATTTGGCTATCAAAATAAGCTATATTATCTTTAAGCCTTTTTTGAATAACTTTAAACTCATTTGATTTATGTACTACTAACGAACCTTGAATTGCTCCAATTGTTGCAGTTGAAATAGGTCGTGACCATAATAAGGGTCCAGCGTAACGCTTTATATATTTGTACATTTGGCTATTTTTACTTAACATTGCAATACCACCAGCACCAGCACCGAATGCTTTTGCCATAGAAAATACAATGATTGTCTTATCATTTATTTCAGAATGAATTTCTCTAACATAACCATAACCATCCTGACCGCAAACAGATAATGAATGCGAATCATCATAATAGACATATAAATCATATCTATCTTGTAAATCCAATAACTCTTTTACTTTTGCAACACCACCAGTACTATAGGCCCCATCACAAACGTAAACTACTACAGGGTTATGTTTACACTCATTTTCAATAAAGCTTATATCATTATGATCACACGTAACTATATCTGTTTCATCTGCACAAATTGGTTTAATTATATTCATTGAAAAATGACATAGTTTATCAAAAATTATTTTTGGTTTTATATTATTAGTTAATACCCCAGAAGCTAAAAGCGGTAATATTCCCTCACTCATTGCTGAACAACTACTACCAACTATAACTTGAGCTTTAAAATATTCGTTTAGGTCTTCTTCTGTATCGTAAAGAATTTTACTTATTAAACGCGTGCGTGAACAAGTAATATTAGTTTGTGGATACCTGTCTAATGCAGTTTTTATACCCATTATCACTTTTGGATGTCGGTCTAGATTAAGATATGAGCACGATACCATATGATAAAAACTATGACCATTTTCATCAACAAAACTTCCATTTTGTCCCTCATCAGCAACAATATCAAGAACACCATAACGTAACCCTAACTCCCAGTCATCTGAACTTAGGGATACTACTTTTTGTAGATTGCTATAATTATTCTTGTTCATTAATTTATTATTCATAATTTACTCACTTTTAATAAACCATAACATAATATAGCATAATATAATGTATTTGTCAATCTCAATATACAAATTATATCGTGGATTCACCCGAGTTCAAGCATCAAAAGAGACTGACGTTTTAAAATTTTTCGATCTATTACATTCAACTCGTTGCAAATACTTGTTCATAACCTCGTTCGGGGTTTTATATTTAAGTACTTTTCTTGGTCTATTATTTAAGCAATCCTAAATATGCTTAATTTCTGTTTCATATATTGTATCAAAATTAGTTCCTTTTGGTAAATAACGTCGAATAGTCCATTGGTATTTTCATTAAGAGCTCTTCAATTAACTTCAATTGCCCAGAGCTGTGCCAGTTCTGGCGCTAATCTTACAAAAAAGCAATAACAATCTAGAATGGAGCCTCAAGTGTACTTGAGTCAACCTCACGCAGCATATTCACATCTGGATTACTTGAGTCATTATCAGCGCGACTCATTAGCTCAATACTATTAGCATAGAGACGCATAACGCCAACAGCTATATTATCCTTATTGATATACGCATTTACACTTGGATACCCATCTACTAGTACCTTAGTGCCTTTTTTGGCATACATAAAAGCTACCTCTGCAAGTTTTCCATTGCAGCTTACATCAACCCAGTCAGTTTTTGGGTTTGCTCTAGTACCCACACTAACACCTACCGAAAAAGTAGCAAACTGTGTACCTGATGGATCTAGACGCATATCTGGATCACGACCAATGTTGCCTGTTATTGTTAAACGCTTCATAATCTAGCCTTTTCAAAAAATTAAATTTAAAAATATAGTTGTAAATCACCTTTCACAACACTTTTAGTGCAAGAACAATGTTCCCAAAAGCACCTTGAAACAAAATCAAGTTCGTGTTTAGGATCATAGTTAGGGCTCTCTACCCCCAAATAAACGTCTCCTTTCATAACAAAACCATCAAAAAATATTTTCAATTACCACAACATATGATTAGTTGCATAAACCAATCTAGCACCACGGTAAATCTGAGCTCTAGTTATAACCCCAAAATACCGCGAGTCATAAGAGTATGGCGTTACCCCTAAAACAAAATATTCATTATGTTTCAATTTGAAACTTCCAAAACCAATAGGTAATAAATTTATTTGTCGTAAGTTTTGTACTACACGACTATTCTTATATAAATGGTTATTTATTTTCACACCCTCTTCATCAACGCTAACCTCATCTCCTTCTGTAGCAACAATTTGCTTTAGTAAATAAGGGGTTTTTTGTGGGCACTCACCACTTTTATAAGGTAAACCCAACTGATGCATTACGTGAGTATGACTTGCATCCCAAACACATAAAAGAACAATATCATGTACTTTAGCAACAATCGGATAAGTAAAATAATATCCCTTTATCAATGAAATCGAAGGATTATAAATAAACACCCTCTTCATAAATATTAGCCCAGCACTCAAAATAACTCCCCACATAAGCGGTGCAATACATTTTTTATATGCATTAATATGCATTATGAATTACTTTATAAACATAACCATTACTAAACCCACTATGAAAATTTCCTGTATTATAAGCACTTATTGCTTTATAGAGTGCTTCCTTATCACTTCTTGATTTCAACTTAGCATTTTTATAATTATCCCCCAAGATGACACCGGCTAAATTAAGGTTTTTACATGGATCTAACATATCATGGGCCATATATCCATACTTATGCACGTTTCTGATATTTATCTGTGCTAAACCAATATCAAAATCATAGTGGTGCCGTTCAAGATAATCCACCCAAGCATAAGCCTGCTTAAAATTTTGTGCACCATAAAGTAAATGTTTGCCACCATTAAGCACAATAGCCAAAGCATTACCACGACTCTCTGTTTTAACTATAGCAACCATTGTAGTTTGTGCAACATTGGGTGCACAGTGTATAGCTTGGTGTATCAATTAATTTATCCTATCAAAGTCCAATTGATCATAAACAATATCTTGATAAATATCTCTATCAACATCATATTGCAATATCTGCCTTAGGGCAGTTACTTTACGCTTCACAATATTTTGATATTCACCGTCAAACTCTTCTCGCATAGTAATATTTTGAATTGAGATAATCCCATTAATAGTAAAACCAACCTCCTGTCGATTGATTTTTACACTAGGATAATCACTAAGGCAACTTTCAAAGCGATATAAAGCTTCATTCACCCCATTTGCATGAATTGTTGCTATACCACCTGGATGCCCTGTATTCCAAGCTTTTAACAAAGTATATGCCTCAGCACCCCTAATTTCCCCCATAACTATCCTATCAGGCTTAAAACGAAGAGTAGTTCGAAGTGCATCATACATAGAAAAAAACTCACCAATAGTAAAACCAATAGAACGAGAGGAATTGAATTTAAGTTCTGGGACATCTTCAATAATCAAAACTCTAGTATCAGGAAATAATTTAGCTATCTCAAAAAGTATTGCATTAGCTAAAGTAGTTTTACCCGAACCAGTACCACCTGCAATTAAAATATTAAACTTACGCCCTATCCAATTAAGTATAGTATCGTAGCTACTTTGTTGCATTATTTCACAGCTTACAAAATCACTTAAAGTAAACACCTTGGGTGAATGCTTACGGATACAAAATGCTGGGAATGACACAACCGGTGGGATAACCCCTGTGAATCTATGCCCATATTTAGGAATCTGGCATTCAAGACTAGGGCTTTTTTGATGGATAAATTTACCATTTATGCTAGCTAAAACACTCATTATAGTTTCAGCTTTAGTTGAACTCATCATAACTAATTCAGTAGTTATTAGTGTATTGGGATAGCTTCTAAAAACCTTTACATCATCATCAGTTTTTATTTCTTTATATACTAGTTTAAATACTGAATCAATTGGTAAATGTTTGTTGATTAAATCTAGTAAAAAAATGATACTATCTTCAGATAACATTGGGGATTCTGGTAATTCTCCAGCTTCTATCATTTGAACATAATCAAGTAAAACATGATCTGATACCTGACAAATAGCATTATCCGTAAAATAGCTTTTTAGGCATTTTGCAATTACCCGTAAATCATCTTTTAAAAACCCGTGCAGCCGCACCCAAAATAGTATTGAATGATGATTAGTCTTTAAACATTTGTATACAATATGTTGCCCAATAGTAACAGCTTCAGGCTTAATCTTAGTTTCGGTATTACGTAGCAAATTTTTAAGCTCCTGCCCATGCTGTTGCACTAATATATGACCAACTGTAGTTCCATTAGCTTTTCTATAGGGGTTAAGTATTATCTCGGTAGTGTCAGTATCTTGAAGTACATCCAAAATATCCGCCATATCTTTTTCTAAATGACGAAGTGCATCATGATTATGTTCTGACATAACCTATTTTCCTAATAATTTCATTTTTTAAATGATCCAGAAAAAGCCCCCGAAAGTATGTCAACCGCACCACCCAAACCTTCTCCAAACTGCATATTTACATTACTTGCTAGTGTTGATGCAGCCCACTCTGGCAATTCACTACATAATAAACTTATAATTACCGCACTACCTAATACTTTTAGGATAACGGCACCAAGAGCTACAATACCTTTTGCTGCATTAACATCGTTAGCCCAACCTTGCATTTGCACCATTAAAACCCCCAATAAAAACGACACAGCTAAAAACTTAATAGCAATACCAGCTACGGCTTGAAGATAACGCTGCCAAAATCCCATAGTCCATGAACTTCCAGCAAAACCAGTTAAAATAAATCCTGCATAAAGTAAAAAATAAGCCTGTAAAATAACCTTAATAATATAAAATGCAGTTAAAGATAAAACAACTAATAAGATAACTTGCATAATTGCTAATGTAATCTTAAGAGTTATATAGTCAAAAGCACCAGTTCCATCAGTAACAGAACTAATAGCATTTGAAATACACGAAAAATTACTTATAATCTCAGATGGACCAAGGTTTTTAAAATTTTGCCCAGCTGCTAAGGAGAGTGTATAACCGCTACTCACACTACCAAGATTTGCAAAATACTCTATAATCTCTTTATATAACTCAACATTAATGATATACTGAGCAAAGAAAAACCCTAAAATAGCACGTGTAAAAAAAAACACCCAGAGCTTTTCAATATCTCCTGCAAACACTTTTTTAACAGTTAGCTGCCACATAAATTCCATAGTAAAAAGAAGAAAAAAAACCTGTTTCACAATTGGGTTAATTTTTGACTGCCAAACATATCCAGCATTAGAAAACTGAGATACTATATTATCTAAAACACCTCCAGGTGCGACAGTACATGTTAATGCTAGCATCTTATAACCCTGACTTACTAAAACCGATATATGCATCGGTATTATTTTGCTTTTCGAGTTTACGCTCAGCCAACTGCTTTTGCCCTTGCTGTGCCATCAAAACTTGAATCTGTGCCAATGTGTTTTGAGTAGATACCGCAGTCTCTAGAGCAGAACGCTGAAGAGCCAATGCTGCAGCTTGAGGATTAGTCTGAAACTCCAAAAGAATATCAGCAATGCTAGTTACATTTCGCACCACTCCAGTTATATTTTGTATTGCCCAAGAAAATTGTGAACATAGATCATCATTTACATTATTGATATAATGCTCTAAAGCCTGTGCATCAGTTGGTGAACATAGTGCACAAATTTGAGCACCAACTGATTGTAACTGCTCTAAACTATGCAACTGCTGTACTTGTTGTGCAATTGTCATTACTTGAGTCATACTCGAGAGATATCCTCCAACCGTAGATAGATAGGTATTCATAGTAACAATATCTTTTGACACTATATTTTGATCAATTGTGGGTATAATAGCTAAAGTATTATTAGTTAATAATATAAATAATATAATTTTCCACATAGTTATTCCTTCAGTTAATTTTTATTCCATGGTGCTAATATTAAGTCAGCAGTTAACATGATATTAAACTGATAACCTTGACGGATAATTAAAGTAGGTGCAACACTTAAATTTTTCTGCGTAACTGACAATGCGGTTTGCCCTAATTGTTGCCCCAAACTTCCGGCTAATGTTTGCCCCATTGTTGGATTTGAATAGCCTCCACTTGGTACACTGGTACTAACATTATTTTGACTCAATTGCATTCCTGCTGTAATAACCCCCATAATGAAACTTGTACCAAAAATTTGCCAGTATTTATTATCCACTTGGTCATAAAACCCCGAATATCCAGCAATATCACTCCCAGGTGTTGCTTTTAGATCAACTGAGCTACCATTGGGATAGATGAGTCGATTCCATGCGACAGCAACCCTTTGTTGACCATAAGCAACATTTGAATCATATAAACCAACTAGTTTAGAGCCCTGTGGGATTAGTAAATATTGCCGTGATACACTATCATAAACATTATCGCGCACAAAAGCTATAACCTCACCTGGTAAATCAGAATTAATTCCGTTAATCATAGTTGATGGGATTACACTTCCAGCTTTTAACTCATAAGGGCTTTTAGGAGCAATAACCTCAGATCCATAGTATCTCTTTGCAGAATTAAATTCATTTCTTAAGACTACAGGATTAGCTAGCGAATTAGTCGAAGTGCTATTACTAACAACTACACTACTTGTTGATTCTATATTTTTAGAAAATTTACTAAACATCAATGTTTTCGAGCTAATTCCATTATTTGCAGAATCAACTTCCTTAAGTAACTGCTTTTGCTTTAGATGTAGCAATTGCTTCTTAAACTGAACTTCCTCGTTATCAACAATTGGTGGTACATTTACTACAGACTCTACAACTTTAACTGATACCTTAGATGCACTAGCATTTATAGTACCTGATTCACTGATATGTTTGACTTTAGCTAATATATCAGTGTCACGATTATTATAACCTACATATGGTGTAATACCTTCTGATGCTATAGTCTTATCATTTGAAGAAGCACCATAAAACACTATCGCTACAACAGTAATGGCTAATACACTACCAAAAAAGATTATTCTCTTTCTTGATAGTCCTTCATTATTAATTTGCTTATCAAATAGTTTACCCATAATTAGCCACCAAATAGCCTTGCCCAGAATCCTTTTTTCGGAGTTCTTTTTATAGTTATCACCTGTGCTAAATCTCCAAAACCATTTATAAGCTTCGCTTGATTAAATAATTTATCAACAATATAAAAATGTTCGTTATACCTGAAATTTACCATTTCACATTGTTTATCATTATCATCAGGAATAACACATACTCCTGGTAGGCTTCTAGAGCTTATATCAATCGGCATCTGAATATAAACACTAGTACCATCATCAAATACTTGTGTTGGTTTAAAATCATAGTTACCCCCATCTATAGAATAACCATAGTTAACGCGACTAAGATTGATTAATGGCATCTTCAAACTTGGATTAGTAGTATTACCAACCTCTTCAGTTTTTACTTCACGTAAATTGGCTTTATTACTTTCAAATTTTTCGATCATGTCAGATGGATAATAAAAACCACTACGAATTACATAATCACTATTTGAAGATTTTAATTTAAAACTATAAGTACGCTTAGTAGTTGTGACAAGTAATGTGGTATCAATCCCCGCTTCATTAGGCTTTAATACCAAATGTGCAGTCAAAGTGCTACCGCTTCCTGAATAGACTACAGGTATACCCTGATCCCCCTCATTCCAACGAGCAGAGTCGGCAATTACAATTCCTTCAATCACCTCTCCAGCTTGAAGCTCAATATCACATAGATTAAGTGGCTTACATGTTATAACTGGCTGATATTCTCCATAAGGAAAACGAACAATCCCATCTCTACCAAGAACCGGCTTTGGTGCTACCCCATGCTGCCATTTAAGTGATTCACTAACAGCATCAGCACCAACATCAGTAACAGTTATAAAGTTAAGTTTAACACTATTATTACTTGCATTATAAATTAGGCTTACCTGCCCACCAGTTTGGCTTTTAAGTGCATCATTTATGTCATTTATATTAACTTTTTGAAGCTTCAAATTAACATCCAATGCTTTTTTATTTCCTAGTGGCACTAAAATAACTAATTTGCTATCATACTGCTTTAATAGCTGTGGGATATTATTCACATTCCCAGAATAATTAAAATCAAACTCCATTACTTCCAAATTAGTTTGTATTTGAGGTGATTTTGTAATACTTTTATTCGCATACGTATTAAAGCACCCCAAAATACATATGATTATAATAATTACTTTATTTTGCATTAATATCCTCCACAGGATGAATATACGTGATTAATAACCCTATAGGGTTTACTAGCTGTGTCTTAGTATCCAGACTATCTTTCCTTATAAAACTAATTACACTACTATAGTTAATAGTTTTTCCAGTGCTACCATCGCTTAAAACTTCTTCCTCACTCCAGCTAATCTCCCATGACCTCCCAGACTCTAAAGGTTTAATTTGATTCAAATCAACTGCAATTACAGTATCAACATATTTAGTATACTGTGCAATAAACATTTGATCTATCTGGGCTTTGATTGCCAGATCCATCATTTTATGAACTATATCAATATTTCTACGTTTTAATACTGGATCTTTGGGAACCTCTCTCAAAGCTATGATAAAATTTGCTAGCTGATGAGCAATAATTTTATTATCTACATTAATTGTCTTACTAGCTAACCCAAGAGTTGTTATATTCCCAATGCTATCTTTTTCAAAAACTAATACTTTATGCTTATCTTGGTTTACCATATAAATAGCAAATATTGATACTATTACCAAAGCACATATTGCGACGATAGCAACACTTCGCCAAGCTGATTCATTTTCAATATGATAAGCCTGAATATCATTCCAACCATCTTTCTCCAATTGATGTAGGTATACATTTTGTTTAATCATTATTAAACTCAGATAAATTATAATTATTCCATTGACTCACTAAATTACTATCAATTCCAAAATGTTTAAGCCATGCCGCACCAAATTCATTTGGATAATTCGCTTTAATCTTTATTGCATCATTAATATCTTGCTGGCTAGTCCTAGCTACAAAAGCATAGGTTGCTTGATTTTTATTAAGCTCTAAGCTAAAACATCTGGTACCCAAATCGCTAAAATAAAAATAATCCCCACACACACCATGAGCTATTAGATCAATTTGTTTTTTATTTAAATCATGTGCTCTATATTGATCAATAATCTCTGCGGATGATGCTTTTCTATTTGGTAAGAATATTTTGGTAGCGCAGTTGGTTTTAAGTGCACTATTTAAATCGCTATATTTCATTAAATCTGCCATTTCTTGTGTTGCAAAAACGATAGCCACATTAAATTTCCTGACAGTTTTAATCCATTCAATTATCCGCTCCCTAAATAATGGATGCTTAAAGAATATAAAACTTTCATCAAAAACAATTAGAGTAGGAAAAGCATTGTCAAACTGCTTACTGATTACATGGGTTAAATAACGAAGTGCTGGAATAATTACTTTATCCCCCATATCCATTAACTTACCCATTTCAAATACATTAAAACGTGCAAAACTAAGAACGTTATCAGAAGCATCAAAAATTTTATTAACAAGACCACTTGATGAACTAGATGTTTCATATAAAGCTCTTTGCTCCTGACTAAAATTATCCAAAATAGCAGCAACTGATTTATCATAATCCTGCACCAAATGTCTAAAGTAGGACAAAGTTCTGCGTGGTTGTGGTGTTTCTTGCTGCATTAAAACTAGTGCTTTTCTAATTGCTAAGCGATGACTATCATTAAATTTATCAGCTAATCCATTTAAAACACAAAGCTCCTCAACCCAATTAGCCGCAAAATCAAAATCAAGATCACTCTCTAAATTAGCTAATGGCTGGAAATAAATATTATTAGTTGAATGACCAATATCAAAAAAATTACCACTACAGCCATGACATAGAGGCAATGAGCTTCTATTTTTATCAAATACAAAAACTCGAGCGTTTTTATAACGTAAGTGTTGAGCAATTATAAAATTAAGTAATGTTGATTTACCAGAACCTGTAGGTCCGAGTATCAAAGTATGCCCATTATCTGCAACATGTAGCGATAAACGTAGAGGTGTACATCCTGTAGTTCCTGCAAAAAATAGTGGTGGGCTATTCTCTGGATAAAAGCTACAGGGATTATGGCTTAGTCCTGACCATATTGAAGTACTTGGCATAATATCTGAGAGATTTAGCGTATGAATCGGCCATTTACGGACATTGGCGTAAGAATAGCCTGGCAAGGTACCTAAATAAGCTTCTATAGAATGCATTCTCTCAACTTGACTTTGAAAGCCTAAACTTCTAAATAGAGCTCTAACCTGTTCAGCTTTATAATTAATATTGACATAATTTTTATCTATTAAAATCACTGTTGCAGTATAAAAGCCAAACTTTACATCACCACTTTCATTAATTGACTTTGCCAATTGGGCATCTTGATACTGTGAATCTGAGTTTTGATTAATTTTTATATTAGAATCTATTGACAATGATAGCTTTATGGTATCACTCGCACTAATTCTTTTTTGGTACCATAGATTTGAAACCTTATCAATTACTTTACTACCTTCGTATTGACTTAAAAATATAAATCTCGTACTCCAGCGGTATTCAAAATCAAGATAATTTAATTTGTCTAAAATCCCCGGATAAGATTCACTTGGAAACCCTGATAGCGTTATTGCTTTAATATAATTATCACCAAGTTTGGGATTTTCACCACCATATAAGTCATGGCTAGATAGATAATGCTTGAGAAAAACTCCATACTTAATCGGTAGCTTTAATTCAACAGGCTCTCCAGTCAAACACCAACTTATATAAGATAAAATACCATCTGAATTCATCGGTAATAAATTTATTTGTTTAGTAAGAAGTTCAATTATTTCATGTAATTTATTTTTAAACACACTCAAATAATGTGCATAATCGCAACTTGTTGAATCATTAGATTTTCTGAAAAACAAACCCAGCCGACTACCTAAATCAACTGTAGGACGATAGGTAAAACTAATAGCATATGAATTTTCGTAATGATTACCCTCACCTTGATAGATACTTCTTCGTTCATTATCAATTAGTTTACTAGTAGCATCAGGAAAAAATGAATCCGCCTCCTTCGTGTAATCCATTGCTTTATATCTTAAGGTATCAATATGAAATAACCACCCAGAGCTAAGTAGATTAAATGCCGTATTTATTTGTGATGATAAAATAGTCAACTCTTCATCAGTAGATGTTTCAAGATCAAATCCCTTGAACCAGAATGCTGCTAAAAATGAACCATCAGTTTGTAAGATTATTCCATCATCAACCATTTTGGCATATAATAATAAATCAGATAATCCAAAGTTATTCCCTGCAAATACTCGACCACTCACAAAGTTTTTTAGGGCTGTTTTACCTTGATGAAAAATACTATTTAACATATAACTCTACTCACTTAAAAAATGAATACGGAATATCTGGTTTACCCGGATAAAACTCGTTTGCCGGATAATAATCTGCATAGTTAATTACATACCTGGTGAGACATAGAAAAAACTGTGGATCATCCTCATTTACCCGACGAATTAACATAATGGTGATTAGGTAGTAAATAAAAACACATATAGATATCCAGAGGTTTTGGTATGCCATCATAATCACACCACCTATTGTTACTGTAAGTGTAAAAGGCATACGCTCACATCCAACAAATAATGTTGGACGATAAAGTGATTTATGAATAATAATTTTACGGGTCATTTTAGAAACTAAAGCCCCAACTAACATTTTGTCCGAAATAATTAAATGCTGCCATTAATAAACCAATTACTATAAGTATCTTGCAAATTGTTTGGGATGCTGTACCTTGTAAACGACCACTTCCTAAAGCTAAGGCACCAATGACTACAGTTAGAATCCCACCCCACCTTGCTGCAACCTTAAGGATACTTTGACCAGCTCCTACCATTTCATCGATTCCCGCGATACCAGTGGTATCAGCAGCATTTGCTGCTAAAGAATAGAATAAAAGTGACAACATAAAAATATTTTTTTTGAATAATGAAGTAATTTGCAACATATATAATCCTCTTAACTTAAAATATAGGTTAACCGATATTATATGAAACAGTTTTTAGAAAATTTTGCGTAATGTACGCAAAAAATGAAAGAAATTCGCTGCCAAACTTAGTCTAGCAACGAAAATTTTAATTTGAAAATATACTGAAATAAATATGTATTTAGATATTAGTCTTTGGGGAGTAGGTCTGAGCTAACCTTCATCGCATCTTCATCATCTTCTTGCGGTTTTGGCTTTTTCTTGCCCATAATTATCACAAAAAATACCGGAACAAATATAGTAGAGATGAACGTAGAACCTAACATCCCACCAATAATACCAGTTCCTACTGAATGCTCTGCATTGGAGTTTGCACCATGAGCAAATGCAAGCGGCAAAGTGCCTAGAATAAACGCTAAAGATGTCATCACAATAGGTCTAAATCTTTCCCTAGCTGCAATTAATGCCGCATCAACTGTTGGTAATCCTTCTCTCCAATGCTCCAATGCAAACTCGGCAATCAAAATAGCATTTTTGGCGGATAAACCCAGTAAGGTAATCAAACTAATCTGAAAATATAAATCATCAGTTAGGCTTCTCAAAAATAATATACCACTAGCACCAAATAATGCAAATGGGATTGCCATTAACACTACAATAGGCAGCCTCCACATTTCAAACTGACCAGCTAATACCAAGAAAATCATAATTACTCCAAAAGCAAATGCCATAATAGATGTTGCATTACCACTTTGTTGTTGGTAACTAACTCCATACCAAGTATAACTATACTCTTTGGGTAGCACCTCGACAATTGCCGATTGTATTATACGCATAGCACCTTGAATAGTAATCCCATCACGTGGTTCAACTACTATCTTGGCTGCTAAAAAGTCATTAACCCGCTCAATTACATCAGGCGCTGTAGTCATTCCAGTACTTACTACTGAATTTATTGGAACCATTGACTCACTAGAGTTTTTAACCCATAGATTATCTAACTGGAATGGCGATTTTCTAAACTGTTCATCACCTTGTAAAATAACCCAAAATAAATCGCCCATAATATAAAAATAGTTCACCAGATCGGGGCCATAGTTAGCCTCAAGAACATTATAAATATCTTGCACTTTTAGACCATAAAACTTAGCCATTTCAATATTAACTAACACATTATACGCTTGATTATTTGGATTAAAGGTAAAGTAACTAGTGCTAATATCTTTATTCTTATTCAGAATACCTGTTATTTGCTTAGCATAACTCTCTAGTGCAAAATAGTCTCCGTTTACCTTATCTTGAATATAAACCTCAATGCCATTAGTACTACTTAAACCATCAATTGCAGGCTGATTATACGCAATGAACTTAGCTTCTTTTGAAGCATCACCATATTCATTGGCATCTTTAATCAATTGATTTACATCTGCTTTTCTATTATCCCAATCAGTTAAATCAGTTGTTATAGTTGCCACATTAGTTTTTATAGAACCAGCATGTAACTCATCAATCCCAATTAAACTAACTGTATTTTCAATATTTTTATTTTTAAGTAAATGATTAATATAACCATCAGTAACCGCTTCAGTTCTTTGCAATGATGCATTATTAGGTAATGTAACCTGAGTTATATAAAAGCCCTTATCTTCATTAGGAATAAACCCAACTGGTAATATATAAAATAATAATCCTGTTACAATTAAAACGAGCCCAAAGATTATAATTGTGAGTCTGCGATAACTTAATAAAAACTTAATTGCTGCAATATATTTATCTGTAACCCACTCAAACCCCTCATTGAATTTCTCAAATACTTTAGCCTTTTTAGTATTAGCTTGATGATTTTTTAGGAAAATTGCACACAAAGCTGGAGTTAGGGTTAGTGCTACGATACCTGATAGTACTACTGAAATTGATATAGTAATTGCAAACTGCTGATATAAGATACCAGTTAAGCCCCCCAAGAACGCTGATGGAATAAAAGCACAGCATAAAACAAGTACAATAGCAATCAAAGCGCTTGCTACTTCATTCATGGTTTTTATACTAGCTTGTTTGGCACTAATACCCTCTGTATCCATAATCCGTTCAACGTTTTCAATTACTACTATAGAATCATCAACCACTATACCAATGGATAAAATCAAACCAAATAAAGTTAGATTATTAATACTAAACCCAGTTACATACATCCCGGCAAAGGTTCCAATAACGGCAACTGGAATAGTTAATACTGGAATTAAGGTAGCACGAGCCTTTTGTAAGAATAAAAACACCACAAAAATCACCAAAATACAAGCATCTCGTAGTGTATCACTTACATTAGACAATGCTTTTTTGATAAACTTGGTATTATCAAAAGCTATGCTATAACTCATCCCATCTGGAAATTGTTTAGCCAGTTTTTCCATAATTTTTAGAATCTCACCATGCACTTGAAGTTGATTTGCTGTTGGGTCTAGATAAATTTGTAACCCAATTGTTGATTTTTTATTTAATTTATTAATAGTATCATAGCTAAATGCTCCAAGCTCTACTCGGGCAATATCTTTAATTCTGATGTATTGAATGCCTTGACTTCTAACAATAATATTTTCAAACTGTTTCGGGTCACTATAATAACTTTGCCCAACCAAATTAACCACCATAAGGCTTTTACCAACTGTGGGTGGTGCACCTGCTTGCCCAACTGCAACTTGGACGTTTTGTTCATTAATTGCGTTTTGGACTTCAGTTAGTGTAATCCCTAATTTTTGCATCATATCTGGTTTTAACCATATTCGCATAGAATAAGTCCGAGCCCCAGATATTTCAACGTCACCAACGCCTTTAACTCTAGATAATTCGGTATATATCGCACGATACGTATAGTTACTTAGATACACCATATCTTGGCGTCCATCACTTTGCATTGATATCGACATCAGCACATTTTGAGAGCTTTTACGCATTGTTACACCAAGATTTTGCACAATCGATGGTACCATTGGTAATGCTGTATTTAAGCGATTTAGCACATCTCCAATTACTGCATTTAGATTAGTACCAGTTGCAAAAGTTATTATCAGGTTGTAGTCTCCATTACTTGACATAACTGAATTCATATAAATCATCTGACTGGAACCATTAATCTGATCTTCAATTGGAGAAGCTACAGTTTTTTGAATAACCTCAGCATTAGCACCTGGATAATGAGCACTAATAGTAATAGTTGGTGGTGCAATATTTGGATACTCTGCAAGTGGCAAACTGAAAATTGCAACAAGACCGCATAATACAATAATTATAGAAATTACTGATGAAAAAACTGGATTATTTATAAAATATCGAAACATTCATTATCTTTCAATTAATAGACTTAAACTATGAATTATAACCTTTAATGTATATCATTTCTATTCTCCTTATGCTTATAATTTCGCATAATCATCACAAAAAACGCTGGAGTTAACAAACTTGATAAAAATACCGAACCCAAAATACCACCAATAATACCAATACCAACTGAATGTTGGGCATTTGCTCCTGCTCCTGTTGCAAAAGCTAGCGGTAATGTTCCAAAAATAAAACACATTGATGTCATTACAATTGGTCTAAATCTTTGTTTCAAAGCGTATATGGCACTTTCTTCCACCGAATTACCAGCTCTAAAATACTGTAATGAAAACTCTACCAATAAAATTATATTTTTGGCGGATAACCCCAGTAAGGCCAGTAAACTAATCTGGAAGTATAAATCATTTTGTTTACCAGTGAAGAACAATATTAAAGCAGCTCCAAACAAAGAAAATGGAATCCCCATCATTACCACAAACGGTAAGCGCCACATTTCATATAAAGCTGCCAATACAAGATATATCATTACAATTGAAAACATAAAGGCAAATACTGAGGTTTTTTGTGATAGAGTCAACTGATAACTTGTGCCAAACCAATTATAGTTATAAGCTTTTGGAATACTTACTACTTCATCAACTATCACTTTCATCACTTCTCCAAATGAGTGCCCTGGAGATGGTGTCGCTGTAATTTTGGTTGCCATATAGCCATTAAAACGCTGAAGCACTTGAGCATCGTGAGTATTATTTACTTTTACAACACTAGTAACAGGAATCATACTACTATTACCAAAATGGTTAGAGGCTGCAGTGCTGGACCCCTTTACATATACATTACGTAAATTATCAACACTTATTCTAAATGGATAATCTGCCTCCATAACCACCCATACTAGACCTTGCATAATGTAGGCATAATTCACGTTATTATTACTATAAATAGTTTGAATTGCACTATATAAATTATTTAGATCAACCCCATAAAATGTTGCCATTGCAAAATCAGGTAGAATAGACATTTCCATAACATTAGTATCCAAGGTCTGAAATGCCCCACCAACTTCTTTATGTTTTTTTAGTCTTTCGATAAGATTTTGCCCAACCTCTTGTAGCTTATGGGTATCACCATTAACTCGGTCTTCAAGATAAAACTCGATACCACCAGTTGTACTTAAACCCCTTATAGTAGGTTGATTAAAAGCTCGAACTGACATACTTAAATTATTCATACCTAGTATATTTAGAGTTTTTATTATACTATCCGCATCACTCCCCTTACCATGGCGTTTATCCCAATCAATAAGACTTATAAAGAATGAAGCTGCATAGGTTTTTTGATTGCCCGAATCAAGGAAATCAAAACCAGCAACGCTAATAACCGAGTCAATCGCAGGGTTTTTAGTTAACCTCTCAATAATCCCATGAACTTTAGCATTAGTTTCGTTAAGACCTGAGGAAGATGGTAGGTTAATCGTTACAAAAATTAGCCCTTGGTCTTCATTTGGTACAAATGCCCTAGGCACTAATTTGAATAAACCAATTGTCATAACAAATAATAATATCCATAAACTAAAAGCAAGTTTAGTATGACGCACAAAAAATGTAGCAATCATCACATACAAATCAGTTACTTTTTCAAATCCACGATCAAACCAGTTATTATGTTTCACTTTATGAGTTACGTTTTTTAAAATCAAAGTGCTTATAGCTGGGGTAAAAGTAAGTGCACAAATCCCCGATAAAACCACAGCACAGGCAATAGTAACCGCGAATTGCTGATACATACTACCACTTAGACCTTTTAGCCCCATGGCTGGGATAAATACTACACTTAATACCAAAACAATAGCAAGAACAGCACCAAACACTTCCTCTAATGTCATAGCAACAACTTTTATCAACGGTAGAGTTGGGTTTTCATGTCTTAAGCGCTCTATATTTTCTACAATCACAATAGCATCGTCAACTACAATTCCAATAGCTAAAACCATTGCAAAAAGACTAAGCGTATTAAGGCTAAAATTAAACATATATAGACATGCCATAGTACCTATAATAGATACAGGTATTGAACAAATGGCAATAATACTTGCCCGCCAGTTTTGTAAAAATAAGAATATAATTATTCCAACTAGGGCAAACGCAATTAAAAGAGTGTCTTGTACATTCTTGACAGATGCTGCTACAAATTTTGAGTTATCAACTGTTATACGATAAGATAGCCCTTTAGGGAAACTTAATGCATCTTGATTTAGTCTATCAAGAATTTGTTTTTTGGCTTCAAGTTGATTAGCACCAGGTTGCAAAAATATTTGCATTACATTACATGGATAGTGGTTAAATTTACCTTTTTTATCTCTAAAATTCACTTCAGCTATAGTAGTATAGGAAATTGACCCCAGTTCAACACGCGCCACATCCTTTATACTAACAGTCTGGTCGTTATTATTTAAAATAACCATATTAGCAAACTGCTCAGGGGTACTATACATCTCATTACCCTTAAGATTGAGTACCAAACTATTTCCCTTTGATCCAGGAGTTCCATTGGCTCGTCCGACAAAATTCTCTACATTCTGATCTTTAATTACATTTTGTAAATCAGCAACAGTAACACCATAACGCTGCATTTTATTTGGATCTAGCCAAATTCTAATCGCATATGAACCACTACCAAAAACATTAATAGTTCCAACTGAGGGAATAAGTAATAAATCATTTTCAACCGTACGTTGTAGATAATTACTAACAAATTTAGGATCAAGATATGGATCAGCATAAAACGATGCTAAAAGTAACATATCTGGAGAGCTTTTCCTTGCAGTAACACCTATTTGCTGCACCACGCTTGGCAAAAGAGGCATAGCCGCATACAGACGGTTTAATACTTCATTAATTGCATAATTTAAATCAGTACCCACATCATAAGTAAGAGTAATATTAACGCTACCAATTGATGAGGTTGAAGTAGCCATATAAGTTAGCCCTGAAACTCCATTTAATTGATTTTCAATTTGAGCCGCAACAACACGTGCCGCTGTCTCAGCATTAGCTCCTGGGTAGGAAGCATTAATCTGGATTGAAGGTGGTGAAATATTCGGAAATTGGCTAACAGGTAGATTAAATAGAGCAACTGCGCCACATAAAGTAATAATCAATGAAATTACTGTTGCCAAAATTGGGCGTCGCAATAAAGCTTTTAAATACATAATTTAGCTTTTAAAACTTGTCACTTATATAAATTATCAACTGGTGGAAGATCATTACTTGATCTTGCATTCATTTTATAAACTTGTAATTTTCGAAAAAATCTATAAAAGCTAGATTCGACATTACTAAGCGATTGATACATTTTTGCTTGTTCAAGATCGGTATTTAATTTTAACATTTGTGCTTGATAGTATGCTGACTCAATTGATATCTTAGACTTAGAAACTACTACAGTTGGAGCTAGAGCTTTTAGACTACTAGACTCTATTTTTAATTGATTAAGTGAAATGCTTATAATTTCTATTCCTAGGTCATTCTCCATAAGTGGTTCACTAATTAAATTATTTAATTGATTAAATGTAGCTAAATCAGTGGTTTTCATACGGGACTTTAAAACATCAGTCACTTTATTAGTTAATATCTTATGAAAGTTTTTGTTTAGTGCCAGATATGTTTCTGGGTTAATTACTTGCCATTGTATGGCTACACTTATTTCAGCTTTAGTAGCATCGTTAAAAGGAAGATTTAGTGTGAATAATCCTTCGCGTTTATTCATAAATATATAAGTAACTCGCTCAAATACTGGCCATGTAAAGTGTAGTCCAGGAGTTAATAGCGAATTTTTTTTAGTAAATATATTAGTAATAACTACATTTTCGCGTTTATCAATACTAATAGTACCTAAAGTTAATATAATAATCGCAAGTAAACCTAAAACCACAATTTTCTTAACATAATTAGTAGGCATTATTTTTGTTCTCCATTTGATTGTTCTACTAAGTAATCCTCAACAACGCTAGTATTTCGATTACGGTTAACAGATCTATCAAAATGACGCTCTCTATTTGATACAGGAGCTACTTTACCATGTAGATTATACAACATTATTAACTCTTCTAAATTCATATTTAGTAGCGGATACGAATAATTTGAAGGAATGGCATTTTTAGTTTCAAAATACAATCTTTCTACTACGCTCTCAGGATTTCGTTGATACTCTGGCAGTAAATCTCTGAACTCTGCTATTTGAGTTTTGGTTTCACTAATAGTATTTTGATGATATTCATTTGCACTTTGAAGTAATCTATCAACTAATGATACAGATTCGGTAGTATTTGATAAGATATTACCCCCTGATTTAGATTGATAATCTTCAAGTGAACTAATATTTAACTTAATTATCTTTATACCATAACCTGACATTTTCTGATTTACATTGTCTCTAATTTCACCAGCGGCAATGGTTAAGTTTTCTTTTAAAATATCACTTTTTAATTTTTTACTGAAATAATCACGCAATTCATTTTGCACCAATATACTTACATATGTATCCATATTAGTTTGCTTTTGTAGTATATTTTGAAATAATAAGCTTGGGTCGTAAATCTGATAATTAAATTTACCATCAACATTAACCAATCCCAAATCGCGACTTAAAAAAGTTGGAGTAGTTTGAGGTAAATTAGAAAAATCGATAAGCTGACTAATATCAGAACTCAATACTTCAACACCCCCAAATGGGTATGGTGCTGTAAAGCCAACCTTAATACCTTTTTCTACACGAACAATCTCACCAAATTTTAATATAATTCCAAACTGATTTTCACTCAAATAATAAACCCCAGTTGTAATCCATAGTATTAAAGAACAGCAAAAAATTACTATACTAAAAGTAAAATTCGTAGTCTTTTTAGGTGATGGTTTTTTATGTCCACCATTTTTACCAAGCATACGTGCAATTTTTTGATTAAGCTGTTCCACAACTCTATCAACACCTGTTAGTGTTTTGGGATTAGTTTTTCCACGGTTCATATGGGGCATCCTGTATTTCACTTTGTTGTTGTATCCATAATTTTTTTTGGGTAATCGCTTCACTTAATAAATTAAGACCTTTCATTTGAGCGGCACTTAAATATACTGCAATTGGTTCACCACTACTTGCATACTCTATCCGTGGTTTCATCCCACGCTTAAGATCAATTTTATTATAAACTAAAAGTTCTGGTATTTTATTAGCTTTAATTTCTTTTAAAACCACATTAACATCTTCAATCTGACGTTCTTTTATAGCATGAGATACATCTACTACATGAATTAATAAATTAGCATGCACCGTCTCTTCTAGTGTTGCTCTAAACGCTGCTACCAGTGTATGTGGCAAATCACGAATAAAACCCACAGTATCTGAGATAACCAACTCACCTTGAGCTTCAATAAAAAGTTTCCGCGAGGTAGTCTCAAGTGTTGCAAATAATCTATCTTCTGCATATACTTTTGACTTGGTTAGAGCATTAAACAAGGTTGATTTCCCAGCATTAGTATATCCAACAATTGATATAGAAAAAACATCTCTTTTTAACCGTGATTTTCTTTGAGTAACCCGTTGTTTAACTGCAGACACCAAATCAAGCTTCAAGGATTCTATTCGTTTAGCAATCATCCGTTTATCTAATTCTATCTGAGTCTCCCCAGGGCCTCCACGAACCCCAATACCACCTCTTTGCCGCTCCAAATGACTCCAACGGCGAACCAGCCGTGACAACTGATGCGTTTGTACTGCAAGTTCTACTTGTATAATACCCTCTTTACCTTTAACTCTAGATGCAAATATATCTAATATTAAGCGGGTACGATCAATAACTGGAACACCCATCATAACTTCAAGATTACGCTCTTGCACTGAGCTTAAATTATGATTAATAACAATTACTTTAGCCTCAGTCATTTCTCGCAAGGTTTTTAGTTCTTCTGCTTTACCACTACCAATAAATAAACGACTATCAAGCGTTTTTCGATTAAGATTCATAGTCTCACAAATAGTGTACCCTGCTGATTCGACTAAAGCCGTACCCTCTAAAACCAACTCGTCAAAGTCTTTGTCTTGCTTTAGGTTTACACATACTAAAATTATTTTAGTTTGAATATTTATTCACCAATCGTTATATTAATATTGGTCTTGCTAGGAACAATTGTTGAAATTGCATGCTTATAAATTAATTGATCCATAGTACTTTTATTATCTTTTAGTAATACTACGTATTGATCAAAAGATGCTACTACACCTGATAACTTTATACCATTAATTAGGTATATTGATACCAAAACCTCTTGATGTTGTAGTTGCTCTAAATAATGGTCTTGAAGATTTTGTTTATTCATAATCCCTTATCTCTCTACTTTTTTAGCTCTACCCTCAAATGGGTTTTCGCTAGTTTTATAATCGATCCTAAGTGGCGTACCAATTAGGTCAAATACTTTTCTAAAAGAACGCTCAAGATACTTAGTATACGATTTAGCAACATTCTCTAAGCTATTACCATGAATAATAATAGTTGGTGGATTCATACCCCCTTGATGTGCATAACGCATTTTTGGTCTAAACTGCCCTTTATATACTGGCGGTTGGCGACTAATCGCCTCTTGTAAAATACGGGTTAATTTTGGAGTTGGCAACTTCATAAAAGCTGAAGTATAAGCTTGATTGATTGATTTAAAAACTTCACCAATACCTTTTTTATGTAAGGCTGAAATATAATTAAACTGTGCAAAATCCAAAAACTGTAGCTTGCGTTTCATATCAGCTTTTACAGTTTCTCTTTGTTCTTCGTTTAGATTATCCCATTTATTGATAACAACTACAATTGATTTACCAGCCTCAAGAGCATAACCCACGATAGTTGCATCTTGTTCTGCAATATCTAGTTGCGCATCCAAAACCAGCACCACCACATTAGCATCACTAATTGCCTGTATTGCTTTTAATACTGAAAACTTTTCAATCTTATCTTCAACCTTACCCTTACGACGGATACCCGCAGTATCTATTATGGTATATTGTTGCCCATATTTCTCAAAAGAGATGTTTATACTATCTCGTGTTGTTCCTGATTCGTCAAATGCAATTACTCTGTCTTCACCAAGCATAGCATTAACTAAAGTAGATTTACCAACATTGGGACGCCCAACAACAGCAAAAGTTATACCCTCTTCAGTATCTTCTTCGGTACTAACTGGAAAATTGCTTAAAACTTGATGTATCAAATCAAACACACCTTCACCATGGCTAGATGAAATTGGGTACAGATTTGAAAGACCTAACTCATAAAAATCACTTATCGCAATAGCTTTGTCTACGCCTTCAACCTTATTAATTGCGATATACATTGGTTTATCAAGCATACGCAATTTGTTAGCAATTACTTTATCTTGTGGAGTAATTCCACCCTTACCGTCTACCAAGAATACAACTGCATCAGATTCAGCCATTGCTTGTTCAGTTTGGCGTGCCATTTGATACATAATCCCACTATCAATAAGCGGCTCAAAGCCACCAGTATCAATCAATAGATAATGGCGCTTACCTTGATTGGCAGCCCCATAATGGCGGTCCCGTGTAAGACCTGGCATATCAGCCACAAGTGCATCACGGCTTTTGGTTAAACGATTAAATAGAGTAGATTTACCAACATTAGGTCGACCCACTAATGCTATTGTTGGTTTGGAGCTTGACATATTTTTCCTTTAGTGCACTTCCTGTGACACACATTCGATATCAATGCATAATGTTTTGAACATATCTTCTACATTTTGACTATCAAATGAATATACAGTATTACAAAAATCACAAGTAACGTTAATTAATTCTTCATCGGCTATTATACTTAAAGCCTCTTCTTTGCCTAAACTTCTTAGCATATTTGACACTCGCTCACGGCTACACGTGCAACTAAATTGAATCTCTTGTGGCTCATAAAGAATTACATCATCTTCACCAAATAAACGACTTAATATTACATTTATTTCATTCGTAATCAATTCATTATGTTTTAATGTTTCAGCCAAGAAAAACACACGTTCTATATCATCTTCCATTTTTTTATCTATATCTGGCAATTGTTGAATCATAAATCCAACCACTTTTTTAGGTGAATATGCAATTACAAATATAGTACGCAACTGCTCTGATTGGATCATATAATCAGTTAGTATTTCTTCTATATTATGACCATTGAGACTTACTACACTTTGGTAGAGCTTTCCATCATTATTTGAATCGATACTAATTACTAGAGTACCTGCTTTGATACAATGGCTATAGCTTATCTGATTATCTTGATGAATAGCCTCAGAAAATTTAGCTGTTGCTCTAACCGTCAAAGCATTTGTACATTCACTTACCAATAAATCAAGCTTAGGATTACCTTGAATTTGGGCAATAATTTTACCTTCAAGTTTTATATTTGTAGTCAATAGAACATTTGATACCAACATTTCTCCTAAAAGCTGCCTAATACCATCTGGGTATTCTTTTTGAGCTGCTATAGTATGCCAAGTATCAGTTAATTCTACATATGCCCCACGAATAGGCAGCTTATCAAATATAAACTTACGGACAAAACTTTTTGCCATTTTACTACTCTTCTATATCTAAAACCACATTGGTATAAACATCTTGAACATCATCTAATTCATCAAAAGCATCTAATAGCTTTTGCATTTTTAGGGCATCGTCTCCTGATAACTCTGTTTCATTTTCGGCTTTCATTACCACCTCAGCAACCTCAGACTTAAACCCACGCGATTCAAGAGCATTCTTAACTTCAATAAAATCATTTGGGGGTGTAATAACTTCAAATGAACCATCATCCCCACTAATTACGTCATCAGCACCAGACTCAAGAGCTGCTTCCATAATAGCATCCTCATCAACTCCTGGAGCAAAAATAAGTTGACCACAGTGTTTAAACTGAAATGATACACAGCCATCAGTTCCTAAATTACCACCATGTTTGGTAAAAGCATGCCTTACTTCAGCAACAGTTCTAACTTTATTATCTGTCAAGCAATCAACAATAATTCCAGCACCATTAATTCCGTAACCTTCAAATCGAAGCTCTTCATAACTAACACCTTCTAGTTCACCAGTTCCGCGTTTGATTGCACGTTCTACATTATCTTTAGGTACGTTATTTTCACGTGCTTTTTCCATTGCTAGGCGTAGGCGTGGGTTTGAAGCGACATCCCCTCCACCCATTTTTGCAGCAATAGTAATCTCTTTAACCATGCGTGTTGTAATTTTACTTTTTTTAGCATCTGCGGCAGCTTTGCGATGCTTAATATTTGCCCATTTACTATGACCAGCCATGCTTCTAATAAACCTCAAAAAACGCTCCACTTATATTAGTGGCAATATACTATAATATGCCATTATAGCACAACGTGTTTACAGGTGGTTAGGCATATTAGAGCATAGATTCCAAATTCGTGACGAAGCGACATCTTCTCCGTCATTCCAGCGAAGTCTGGAATCCATGCTCTTGCCCTATTCCGCCATATATTTCCACTAGTTTACCACTCTCTTTTTCCCAATTAAATTCACCTAAAACAGCCTCTCGCCCTCTTTGCCCCATCGCATCTGCCTCGTCTGGATTATTAATCAATCTCACACAAGCATCAGCAATCTCGCAACCATCCTCAGGATTCACCAAAACACCACATTGATATTTATTGATAATTCCACGCCAGAGTGGAAAATCAGAAGCTATAACAGGTATTCCAGATACCATATACTCAAACATTTTAATTGGTAGTGACTCAACATAGCTAGGAGTTGGTAATAAGGTAACTAGACCTACTTTAACTCGAGACAGTAATTTCACAATCTCGCTACGATTTATTATCCCTAAATAATCTACTTTTTCATGACCTTTTAGCTTCATTAGATTTTCGAGGGTAATATCCCCACTAAAAGCTCCAGCTAATTCTAGTTTGAGATTACTTGTTGCTAATGATTCGACTATTGGTATTATCCCCCTCGTTTTGGAGATACTACCGATATAGCATAGACTATTATCTCTTGAACTCCAATCTGCACTAACTTGATTTAATTCTGATAATATCGGGTAATTACATACTGTTATGGTATTTGGATTATACTTACTAAAACGTTTAGCAATAATTGGTGTTGCTGTAATTATTCCGAATAATTTCTTACTACAATATTTTTCGATATTTTCGACTAGTTTTGATACAACTGGGCGAATAAATTTAGGTATCCAGTGTTTACTCATTACTTGTTTTGGTAGATCTTCGTGTACATCATAAATTACCTTGATACCATGTTTTATGAGTTTACGGCACATTATCAGCAGCTCAGGGTCATGAAAATGCACAAATTCTGGCTTAAGCTCTAGGATTTTATTATAAATTTTGTTTGGGGTGTGACGCATTCGTACAAATCTAGTTGTAGGCTTACCAATACTATAGATATTAACTCCTAATTTAATTTCATCAGGCATATCATCCGCAACGATAAGACTAACACTATGCCCTGCATTTGCAAGGGTAATGCACTCCTTAACAAATATCCGAATATCATAGCGTGGATGCGCCGAAGTAATATGACAAACCCTACTCATACTAGCCCCTTAGAGCAAGGGCATGGATTCCAAATTCGTGACGAAACCGCATCATGTTTTTGTTTGGAATGACGAAGAAAAAACACCGCCGTCGAAGCAAAATCTAAATCGTCATCCCAGCACCTTGCACCGTCATCCCAGCACCTTGCACCGTCATCCCAGCGCAGGCTGGGATCCATGCCCTTGCTTTTGCCCGACACCGTAGCAATATTTTCCGTCATCCCAGTACCTTTCTCCGTCATCCCAGTACCTTTTCCCGTCATCCCAGCGCAGGCTGGGATCCATGCCCTTGCCCTAAATCGTCTCATCTAAGAACCTCTTTGCCAAAATCTTATAATCATGGTGCATCTTAACATAATCATGCCCATTAGCCCCAAGCTCATCCCTAACTACTTTATTCTCCTCCGCGATCATATTAATAGCCTTTATTATTGCCGTCACATTTTCAGCCTCAACAGACACCCCACATTTAGCATCAACTACAAGATCATTCCCAGCTGTCACTGAATGCACTACGGGCTTCCCAGACAACATATAATCAAAGAGTTTATTAGGACAAATACCAAAGCGATAAATTGATAGCTTATTCCATCCAATATATAGAGCATCCATCAGAGCAAGAAAATCAGGAATTTGTGCTTTTGGTATTGCTGGTAGTATAAATACATTAGTTATATTTTCGTCAGTTACACGCTTTAATAACGCATCCTTTTTAGCTCCATTACCAACCAATACCACCGCGATATTTTTATCAAGCTGTTTAGCAGCTGTTAACAAGAAATCAAGAGCATTTGACTCACCCATACCACCAGCATAACCTAGTAAAAAGCCATACTGCTGTTTTATGTCATTAATTTTATTTAGATGAATTTCCGATACTACTTCTTTTGATTGTTCCCAATCAGCAACTGATACCCCATTAGGAATATAGATAAATTTATTTGGATCAAGTCCATGTTCCACCATATAACTTTTTGCTTTAGGTAGTAGGCTTACCACTTTGTCAGCAAGCCTATATCCAAAATCTTCAGCTCTTTGCATTAGCATAATAAAGGGATGTATTTTTGACATACCATTTAGTTCAATAGGGGTAAGCGGCCATAAATCATGAACTTCATAAACGAATTTCGCTCCTGTTTTTGTAGCAATTTTAGATGCTACTTTGGTATCAAAAGGATAGGTTGAAGATGCGATAACCAGATCTGGGATATCAAATTTCGCCTTAGCATTATCAGGTATATTTTTACCTTTGATAATTGCTGGTATTAGTTTTTTAACACGCCTTAGAAAGCTAAATATATTAATAACTCGCTTGATACCATTACCTGGATAGTCAGGAGTTCTACACCAAACATAACGAATACCATCGATATTTTCAACTAAATAGTTTTGCCCCTCAGGGATAGTTATATGGCTCCTAAGGTGTGAAATATTACTAGCAATAATAGTAACATTATGCCCAAGCCTCACCCATTCACGAGCAAGATAGTAGGGGCGATATTCCATCCCATAGGTCAAGCTCCCCGCATAGTGATTAATATATAGTATATTCATCTAATTAATTTTCCTCATATTCTGTCATTCCAGCAATTTTTTGTCATCAGAGCATCAGCTAAATCGTCATCCCAGCAACTTTTTTCGTCATCCCAGCGCAGGCTGGGATCCATGCCCTAATGCACTTGCATTAAAACATTATTTATCATATTTTGTTCTTTGTGCTGTGTGGCAGCACGCCCCACTCCCTTTCTTGCTTGAACAAGAAAGGGAGCAAAGAATTCAAGCCCAGACAAGATTTTTAACGGACTTTATTTATTAATTTAGCTAAAACCTTTAAAACTCGCTACGCTCAAACAATAAAGATTTTTTTAACGCTAAATTAATAACTAAAATCCTAAATCTTTAATGGGCGATATATAAGCTACGACTAAATACTATAGAGCAAAGAGCATGGATTCCAAACTCGTGACGAAACAGCGTCTAGTTCATGTTTGGAATGACGAATAAAAACCAGTCATCGCAGCAACTAAATAGCCATCCCAGCGCTTCAATTTCCGTCATCAAAACAGCATCTAAATCGTCATCCCAGCCCATTTTTTAGGTCATCCCAGCGCAGGCTGGGATCCATGCCCTAATGCCCTCGCACTTGCCAAAACTGCCCAATCACCTACAATAAATCCGAATACAAATCTCTCCACTGCGGATTACTTTCTTCAATCAAATTTATCTTCCATTGCCTCTTCCAAGCTTTCACCTGCTTCTCACGAGTTATCGCACTTACCATACCCTCATGCAATTCAAAATACACCAAATCATGCACAGCATGTTCTTTAGTAAATCCATCAATTAAATTATTCTTATGTTGCCAAACTCGCTTCACCAAATCACTAGTCACCCCAATATACAAGGTTCCATTTGGTTTACTAGAAAGGATATATACTGCTGCTTTGTTCATTCAGATATATTTTTTATTGTTGCGCATAAATAAAATCCCTCATTAATTCAATAGAATACTTTAGTTCTTCGTGAGTATGCCGTTCATTCTTTTGATTTTCTGGATGATGAATTTGATGCCTAATAACCTCTGTTAAAATTTTGGATTCATCTTTAATCGTTCCATTATTTATAACACGTTTATAACTTCTAGTTAATTTACCACTTTTATATGTATCAAATAGTTTTTTGTCTTCCAAAAACCCATAAAGCTCATTATGATACTCTTCAGTTACTTCTGAAAATGCTAAATAGTTGACTTCATTTAAAGATGGATATGGCAAGCTATTTGGTAAAACTTTTTTAATTATCTTTACGCCTTCATTATCAGTAGAAATCAACCTCAAATGCTCAAACTTTAATTTCTTCACTATCATTGGACTATGAGTCGTAATAATAATTTGTGTATCTGGTATACCTGCAAGCTTCAGAAATGCATTGATTAAATTTATTTGATGGCTTGAGTGCTGTGATGCTTCTGGTTCTTCAACAGCATATATAACACTAGGCAAATTTGCTTCATCACTTCTCTTTTCAACCTCTGCCATAAAAAAGCTTAAAAGCACTAATCTCTTTACACCACTTCCTCTTTTATTAATTGGAATATCATTATCACCTGAGATAGAAATCTTTTTAAATACATCAAACCACTTCAAGCTGTCTACAGCAGGAATCAACGGGTTTAAACTGCTAGCTATATCTGTATTCAATTCTTTTAGTTTACCTAAAGTCTTCTCTGCAACATCTTGTAACTTTTTTGAGACTTCTTCAGCAACTTCATTCAATTTTTGCCTAAGGTCTGCATTTTGTAAAATCTGTTTTACCGCTTCTTTTAATGGATCTTGAATTTCACTATCTCCATCACTATTTTTGCAACTGCTCCCATATAGATTTAGCCTCTCCTTTTGTAGTGACATCAACTTCCACCTCTGAAAGTAAAAGTTCAGAACGAAAGTGATTCCAAATTGAATTCCTCATGACAGCATTCTTGCTTTTATCTTCACAAACTATATTATTTTTTGTAATAATACTCTTTAACTCTAGATTTGTTTTTTTTAACAATTCGTTACAACATGGATTGGTTGGATGATAAGCTTTAATAAACACCTTTGCGGCTGTGGAAGGACTAGAGTATTTTTTTATAATTTCCAGCTGAGTATTTGCGTTAAGCAAATACTCACTTTCTAAAGTTGTTTCATTTGTACTATCTATTATTACAGACGATGGTAGATTTGTAAAACAAGCAGAAATAATTATTTCCTTATTTTCCTCTGATAGGGATTGTTTATTGATATCATCTTTATCTAGTTGTATTACACAGTTTCCATCATTAAAAAAAATATCCAACGCCTCTAAAACAGTTGATTTACCAATATCATTTTTACCTACAAATGCTGTTAGATCTTCAAAATTAATTGTAACTGCATTTTTATAACTTCTAAAATTTTCAATTTTAACTGTAGTTAATTTCATAATATCCCCCCAAAATTATCACTCGCCATCATCAATCCCATCTATGAATGTCTTTACATAGTTCGTCACTTTATCCCACACCCGATCAATTACTTTTTTACGTTGCAGTAGCTTTGGCTTCTCTTGTAACATATTAAACACATCATCGCCGACTGGTTTTCTTTCGTTGAAGAGGTACTTGCTGATTACCTCTTGAAGCTTCACTGGGTCTAGCTTTTCTTCAGTACATAGTTTTTCGAATGATTGCTGTTTTTCAGCACTCCAAAACTTTTCAAACTGCTCAGTAATAGTAGTATTATCCTGAATCTGGGGCATATTTTGCTCTATGAATTTCTCAATCAATTCTTTTTTACTACGAAGTTCTGTCTCGCCATTGACTAAGTTCAATATAGCTTTTCGTTCCTTTTTTTGTTCTTCTGGATTTTTTCCAGATAACTTCATTAATAACCCAAGTATATAAGATACATTGATATCATCACGGTGGATAAGCTCAAGCTCAAAATCCACATCATTTAAGATTGATACTTTTTCTTTAGCCGTAGTACTACGTACCTTATCATATAAATCTAGATATTTACTCTTGTAGTCTTCAAAACTTTGAGCATCCATCGATAAATCATCATAACTAAAATCAGCAAAGGTAGTTAGTACATTTCGAACCCGTAGAAGCTCTCTAAAGGTTTGGATAAATGCTAACTCATCCTTTTCAGTTAATAAAAAATTCACGCTATCAACAGTTGGTACTTTCTTTATCAACTCTTTATATATCCGATTGAATTTAGATACATAATCCTCATATGGCTCTACCAAGATAACTTCATTTGCATTTTTATTAGAAAATAATGCTATAGCATCATCTGTTGCTTTTTTAAGATTACGAAAGCTGATAATATTACCTTGAGATTTTTGCTCATTTAGAATTCGGTTAGTTCTTGAATAGGCTTGAATTAGCCCATGATATTTGAGATTCTTATCTACATATAAAGTATTTACGTGCTTACTATCAAAGCCCGTTAGAAACATATTTACAACTAGTAAAATATCGATTTTTCGCTCTTTAACATTTTTTGAAATATCAGTAAAATAATTATAAAATGACTTACTGTCTTTAGTAGTATATTTACTATTAAACATTAGGTTATAATCGCCGATATACTGCTCCAGCTTATCTCTAGTGTGTACATTGATGGGGGTATCATCAGTTATATCTAAGTTTGATTCAGGAATAGAACCATTAGCATCCTTATCATCTTCATTGGCACCAAAACTAAAAATAGTAGCTATCTTTAGATTATGCCGTCCTGCTACTTTTGCCTCTTGGAATAAATCATAGTACTTGATAAGAGTATCAATACTACTAACACAAAACATCGCGTTAAATACTTTACTATGAGTCTTACGATCATGATTGGCTATTATATAATCTACAATCTTTTTTAATCGATCAGGACTATCAAGTAGCTCCTTGGTGTCAATATCTTCTACTTCAATATCTACAAAATTACTACTATTCTTTTTGTTTTTGTATTTACCAACATACTCAATCAAAAACCTAAGTACATTTTCATCTTTGATAGCATCATTAATAACGTATTTATGTAGACACTCCTCAAACAAATCTTTGGTAGTTCGTCTACCTCCTTCATTTATAGCCGCATTATCTGCAAAAATTGGCGTACCCGTAAAACCAAACATCTGCTGATTAGTAAAAAATGCTTTGATTCGCTTATGCGTGTCACCAAACTGGCTTCGATGGCATTCATCAAAAATAAATATAATCCGCTTATCTTTAAGGTTTTCCATTTTATGTAGATACTTAGTCTTACTAATAGCTACATTTAGTTTTTGCAATGTCGTAACAATTAATTTAGTTTCATCAGTAAATTTTGTTACTAAAACATTAGTATTATCTGTACCATCAACACTACCTTTTGAGAAAGCATTGAATTCCTTTATCGTCTGAAAATCCAAATCTTGTCTATCAACGACAAATACTACCTTATATACTTTGGGGATATTTATTAATATTTGACTAGCTTTAAATGAGGTTAGCGTCTTACCTGATCCTGTTGTATGCCAGATATAACCATTTTTCTTTGGTGAGTTTTTAACTCGTTCAATAATAGCTTCGGTTGCATAGTATTGATATGGTCTAAGTACCATTAATACCTTCTCAGCTTCATTTAATACTATATATTTGGTAATCATCTTAGCCAAATGGCATGGCTCTAAAAATAGCTCAGTAAAAGCCTCAAGCTGAGTAATAATACTATTATGAGTATCTGACCAATAGAATGTCTGCTTAAACGATTGGTTTTTATTATTGGCATAATACTTAGTATTTACACCATTACTAATAACAAATAACTGCACATACTGAAATAAACCATATGAAGCACCAAACGAATGTCTTTGGTATCTATTAATCTGGTTGAATGCTTCTTTTAGCTCCAAGCCTCGACGTTTTAGTTCAATCTGCACCAAAGGCAATCCATTTATCAAAATAGTAGCATCATAGCGGTTGGTATATGTTCCCTCAACTGTTACTTGTTTTGTTACCTGAAATTGATTTTGGCACCACTGGTCTTGATTAATAAATTCGATATATTTAACTTCGCCATCATCACTAGTAAACTGCATTTTGTCACGCAGTATTTTAGCTCTCTCAAATATATTACCCTTATTGAGATGGTTTAATACCTTATCAAACTCAGCAGCTGATAATTTAATTTGATTATGCTTTTCTAATTGCATCTTTAGGTTAGCTAATATATCCGCTTCATTATTAAGCTCTATATAGCCATGCCCTAATGATACTAGCTGCTTAACTAAGTTGTTTTCTAGCGGTTGCTCTGCTTGGTAACTCATAACTTCTTACTTTTCTTTGTTAATTTTATAATTCGTGTGAAATAAACTTACGTTCCTGATAATCAAAATATCTTTTTAATTGAAATAGTCTAATATGGTGATCCTTGCAAAACTTCATGATTTCCAGTTTTTTCTTTTCAGAATTATCGTTATCATCAAATGCCCAACCTAAATAAATATTTTTAGGAAATGGTATATTAATGAGTTCCACTCCGCCATCACCACTAACATTATCATCGATTGCATGAGGTATATCATTATTATCATACTTATAAAAATACATAAGATTTAATTTTTTGTGCTTTTCTTTAAAATCATCTAATATTTTTTGCTGTGACTCTAAACTTTTATTCGCAGACTCCTTCATATACCCATCATGTGTAAAATAAGGTGTTATCAATCGATATTCATTTTCATATTCCCAAGCAATTGATTTAGTCTTGTACAACTGCATATATTTAAGATAAAGCACACTCAATTCAGGATCTTGTTTATTTATTTTTTTAATAATTTCAGCTTGTAAATATGTTTCAAAAGCTTCAGGAATAAAATTATAATCTTTAACGTAAGACATTTTATACAAGAATTTATTTTCATTTACTGGCTGTTGAAATATTTGACTAAGCCAGTTAATAAGATCTTTATCTACAATTCCACTTTTAAATCTCACAAATGATTCTTCAAAACCAGGAATTTCAACAGGCTCTGTTAGAGCTTTTTTTGCTGAAAATAAATATTGCAACGCTTTCAAAGCATTTGGATTATTATGCAATAACTTTGCTTTATCTTGAATTTGCTCATTTTTAATCATTAAATTTTGATTCTTAATATCATAGCTTTTAAATTGCTGGTGTAACTCATTAAATGCTGTATGATTTGCACTATTATCTAATTCACCATAATCAAACTCAAGTGCTAATCCCTTTCCATTATCAGCATAAATACCCCACATGTGTGAAGTATTTACATTTTCAGCACTATTAGCAGTAAAGCTCACAATATGAACCAAATTATTTACTTTATCCTGATAGTACTTAATTAATTTTTCAGGCATTTTATATAATTTAGATAAAAACTTTATATTTTCTTTAGTTAAAGAAATCTGACTATCAAAAACATCATTAAACCCTGAAGGCAATGACATTTTAAGTGCTTTGCTACCATCTAATAAAAAAGAGGTGTCGTAATATTTTGTGAATTTTGTTAATACTGCTGGATTATCCATTTTAATGCTTTCATTGCATAAATTAATTATTTTTATATAAACATTTGCTGAAGCAGACTATTTTTATATGTTTTTGTTTGTTGCAACTGTAATGACAATTTATTGATACCATCATCAACAGAAGCCAAAAAATCAGCAATTTTAGTTTGCTCTTTCAAACATGGCACTTCAATAACTTCTTTTGAAAATTCAGAAATCCAATATCGTTTATGTTCATCCCCAAGTGCAAAATCAATAAACTGTAAACGCTCATAAACATACTTAATATTCACATATTCATTAATTGGTAATAATATTTTCATTGCAGATGATTTAACTTTAAATTCAAAATCTACATATTGGTTAGAAGTTGTAAAATCATCGAAAATAATAACTGGTAATTTTTCTTTGAATATTCCATCAACTTCATTGGTATAACCCAAAATGAACGTTTTCCCAGCAGTCAAGACTGGAGTTAAAAACTCATCACTATAATCCGTATTGTTTACAATATATTTAGTTGGCTGCTCGTACTTCAACAACTCTTCAAGCTCCAGATAATCCCAATCTGGATAATAATCGCCATCATCATCTTTAAATCTGATTTTTTGGCTGAATAGTTGTTGCATTACGCCTTTTTTGTATTGTTCCAGAAGCTCTTTTTTACGAGTTAGTTGTTGGATTTTGTCATCAACAGCTGTCAGAAAATCCGCAATTTTTGTTTGTTCTGGTAAAATAGGCAATGCTAATACTAAATTTATTAAATCCTCCTTAACAAAACCTTTAATTGAAGTACCCTGATTAAATTCGATTAACTTCGACGCTTTAAGCTGAACTAAATATGCAATAAAAACTTCATTTGATAAATCTAATATTACATTTTGGAAATCTTGGCTAGTACATAATGGAAACTTATTAATTGCTACTTTTCCAACACCAACTCTAGAAACTATTAAAACACTCCCTTGAGGAATTAATTTTGTTGCAGAATTATCAACAGCATCTCTTGTAATAAATCTCTTCGCATTAATAGAATGTATATCTCCTTCTACTAGATCCGAACTAGATATCCAAGGAATATCACCAATCCAATAGCTATCATTTTTAGTTGATGGTGTGCCACCCCCAATAAATTTACCAACATCACCAAATTTACAAGAACGCCACTCACCATCAAACTCAGGAAATCTTAATTTAGGAACTAATCGTTTATTCATTTATGTGTCCAGTTCTCAGTATCATATAAAATAGTTTATTATATACATTTGATTGCCTGATTTATATAAAACGTTAAAACAACCAATATATTACCCAAAGTTATTCATTTAATGGATTACAAACTTAATAATTTAATCATCCATCAATCCATCTTCATTATTTGATATTTGTATTATGTCGTTTCTCTCTTGAGCTAGTTGAATCGCTTTATTTAATCGAGCCTCTAAAACATCTCTTGGCGGTAATGCAGTTAAATATTGAGCAACATGTATGCCACTTTTGTCAAGTTCTAATAATTCGATTTGCTCTTTCTTTTTATCAGCACATAATATTAATCCAAGAGGTGCTTCTTCGCCTTCTTTTCTCTCATGTTTATCCGTGGATTCAAGCATCAAAAGAAACTGACCTTTTAAAATTTTTAGATCTAT